>JANTGF010000089.1 GCA_024763075.1 Bacteroidales bacterium
TCGAGTACAAAATTGTTGTAGTCTTTTTCTGACCAGATGGCCTGGTCTTTAGTGGCTGTAAGAATTCCGTCCTCAAATGACCAGATCCCTTTTGGATAGATCGCATTGGAAAGATCATTTGCAAATAAATGGTCCCAGCTGCTAGTTTCAGGATGAACAGTAGGAGGGAAGGTGATCTTTTGTTGAAATGAAAAAAGAAAACTTGCAGATAGAACAAGAAAAGTTAGTTTTAAGAATTTCATTTAGCTTTGTTTTTAGTTTGAATTGATAACTATTTTTTGTGCATCCTAAGATACAATAAATTTGGCAGAATTCATGAAATGAATACAATGCTTATATGAAAGAAGGCTGAAATGCTAAAATGATAAATTCAAATTCCTTAATTTCAAACATTGACAAATTTTGAATATTGTTATTTGAGTTTAGGGATTTATTTATCTCTTCTTTATTATATTTTATGTTTACTGGTTAATACCTGAGTGCAAATTTATAAACATTTGTTTTTCTTTGTTTGAAACCTGTTTGTATGTAGAGCTTATTCGCTGCCACCCTGGCCGGCATGGAAGTCAGGTTTACCGAATCAGCATTTTTCTTCTGTGCAATCTCAAGTGCTTTATTTACCAGAGCTTTCCCTATTCCCCGGCCCCGGAATTGTTCATCAACAATTACATCTTCTATCCAGGCATGATGTCCGGAGGGTGTTTTGTAAAAAGCAAGGGAGAGTGATCCTGTAATATGTAATCCTTCTTTATCTTCAGATGAAATCAACAATGTTGTGGAATCAGAAACAATGATCTCTTCCAGGTCTTTTTTTGTGGGTGGTTTCCTGGAGTTTGTAAGCTGTGGATATAATTTTTGAAATACTTTTACAAGGTGATCATCCACCCGGGTTATTTGTGATATATACATTTTTTGATACTTAAAATTATTAAATGCCTAAAATGCCTAAAATGAGCTAAAATTTAAAATGAAATAAATGAACAAAATGCCTAAAATTTAAAATACTTAAAATGAAAATGTAACTTCTGTTCTTTCCGCCTTTCTGGCTTCGAAACCTTCATCGATCATCATTTATTTCAATTGTTTCGGGATTTTCTGGTTCTTGATTCGAAGGAAAGCATTCCGTCGCTACGATAATATAAATATGTGTTCATTTTTCGACGATTAACATTTATTATTGATTCCTCACTTGTTTCTTGATTCTTGGATCTTTGTTTATTCGACCTTCATCGTTCAACCTTTATAGATCATCGATCATCCTTCCAACTATCTGTGGAAACTTTTCCCTATAAACTTAAGGCCTTCCGGCAGACCTGTTCTCCAGTAAACCCAGGAATGAACTCCGTCCCGGACGCGATACTCATGAGGAATACCTAATTCCCGCATTTTTACGTGAAGTTCTGAATTCCCGCGGTAAAGAAAATCATCATCACCACAGTCAATGTACCATCTAACTGTTTTTAGTTTGTCAATGGATTGTTCTTCGAGAATATCTAGTGGACTGAATTTCTTCCAGTTCGGACTAATCCTGTCTTTCCCTTTCAGGCCTTCCCCAAACAGAAAACCAAAATAATTCTCATATTCCTTATCATCCTGTTTTACAATCTCTTCATTGGTAAATGTTCCTGAGCTAAAAGCCACACAACACGAGAACATTTCAGGATAACGCATGGCGATGTGAAGGGAACCGTAACCTCCCATAGAAAGCCCTGAGATCGCACGAAACTCCTTTTTTGATCGTATTCTGTAGGTAGATTCCATAAAAGGTATCAGTTCCTGTATAAACATATCACTCCATTTCTCTTTTCCTTTATAATCATTAACATACCAGCTTACTCCTCCATCAGGCATTATAATGACCATGGGTAGTGCAGTGTTATCATTAATAAGCTTGTCAGCAATAATATTTGCTTCTCCAAATTGTATCCAGCCGGTTTCATCGTCTGAGTAACCGTGTAAGAGATACAATGCAGGATAACTGCGTTGGCTCGTTTCATAGTCCGGAGGCAGATAGATGGAATATTTCACCTCCTTATTTAGTATCTTACTATGAAAAGTAAGGCTTTCCATTACCTTTCCGTTGCATGAAGTTTGTGAAGAGACTGAAACAGAAAAGGAAAATAATAATAAAAGAACAGGAATCCGTGTTTTAAAAAAAGTTTGGTGGTTCATAACAGATGGAAATTATTTAGTTAGATAATTAGTTAGTTTGGTTTTAATCAGTTTGTATATTTTAAGATGTTTTTCCAAAAATAACTATTTGCTTAATTCTTTTTCAATCATTTCCAAAGATTTACCTTTAGTTTCCGGTAATTTCTTAAGGATAAAAATAAATCCTGCCAGGCTGATCCCTCCGTAGAGCCAGAAAGTTCCCGAAGCACCAAGTCCTGCATTAAGGAAAGGAAAACTATAGGCTAAAACAAAACTGGCACTCCAAAGAGCAAGAGTGGCAACGGCCATGGCAGCTCCTCTGATCCGGTTTGGAAAAATTTCAGAAATTAATACCCAGGTTACCGGAGCAAGAGACATGGCATAGGTGGCAATGGCCAGTATGACCAAAACCAGTAGGGGCCATCCCTGGAAACCTGTGTAATATAAAAGACCCATAATAGCATAAATAATTGCCAGTCCGCCTGCTCCGAAAAGCATAAGAGGTTTTCTGCCCAGTTTGTCAACTGTGTAAATAGCCACAAAGGTAAAGATCAGGTTTACACTTCCTGTCAGGACAATGTTAAATAGAATGTCGGAAACTTCATAGCCTGCAGCAGAGAAAACTTCTTCAGCATAGTTGAATATCACGTTTATGCCGCACCATTGTTGAAAGATGGCCAGCACAATACCAATCACCAGTATTTTCTGGTATTTTGATTCACGAAGTGCTTTGTAACCTGACTTTTTATCTTCATTGCTAAAACTTTCATGTATGTTTTCAATTTCGTGTTGTGCATACTCTATTCCTCCAATTTTCGTAAGGATACCTGTGGACTTCTGAGTCTTTCCGTACTTCATCAGCCACCGCGGGCTTTCAGGAACAAAAAACATAAGTATAAAGAACAAGGCAGCTGGAACGTTTTCCGCCCAGAACATCCATCGCCAACCGGTTTGTCCGTTCCATGAGTTCAGGATTTCCATATCGGTAAAACCCGGAGGGACTGGTTTCGCAATCATCCAGTTTACCCATTGGGCTGCCAATATGCCAATGACAATGGTCAGTTGGTTCAGGGAGACCAATTTCCCCCTGGCGGAAGCCGGAGCAATTTCAGCAATATACATGGGAGAAAGGTTGGATGCCAGTCCAATGGCCAGTCCGCCCAAAATACGGTAAATAATGAATGGTATAAAAGCATTACTAGCTCCGGTTCCAAGTGCTGACAGAATAAAAAGAAAAGCAGCAAGAATCAGCAATCGTTTCCTTCCATAGCGGCCACTCAAAAATCCTGAGATCATAGATCCAACAATGCATCCGATCAGGGCGCTGCTCATAGCCCATCCCTGGAGAGCCGGACTTCCTGCAATGTCAAAGAACTTTTCATAAAAAGGTTTTGCACCTCCGATGACCACCCAGTCGTAACCAAACAGCAAGCCTCCAAGTGCAGAAATCAATGAAATACCTAAAATGTAGGTTTTATTAATCTTTGTATCCTTCATAAATGATTTTTTCTAATTCATCTTTATCTTGTTTCCTGGATCTTTTCTTTTGATTCGACGGGAAGCATTACGTCGCTAGTGTCAAGTCAAATTTAATCTGTCATTTCGAACCTGAGGCACGATGGTGAGAAATCTCCCTTAATTCAAAGATTTCTCAGTCATACTTCCTTTGAAATGAAATAGTAACGTCATAATATAATTGACTTAGCACTAGGATAATACAAATATTTGTTCATTTTTTAACGATTTACGTTTATTGTTATTTCTCTAATCTAGGATTTGATTCTCGTTCAAACGTTCAACGTTCATCTGCCGAAAATCTCCAAATTATATTTGGTTAGATTTTCGAGCATCCTCGAAAAATACAGCAAATCATAGATTTGCAATTTTTCGGGAATTCAACCTTCCTCACCTTCCCATCACTTCAAGGAAAGTCCATAATACAACCAAAAGAACAAAAACAGCAATGCCCACAATTCTGAAATCTGTAATGCCTTTTATTTTGCCTGATATATAATTTTTTACATCTATTACAAAAGAAATCTGTTTTTCATCGGGTTTGGGTGTGAGATAACTGATGCTTACAAAAATAACAGAAGATATTACAAAAACCCACCAGGTTTGCATCATAAATGATATTCCCAGGCCATCGGTTAGTAAACGTACATTTCCAATCAGCGGAATATCCATTACAAACTGGAAAATGCCAAGGAGCAAGCCTATGGTAAAAGTGTAGAATGCTGCTTCTTTGGTTCCTCTTTTCCAGAAAATACCGAAAAGAAATACAGTGGTTATTGAGGGAGCGATCATGGCCCCTACAGAGTTTACCGTATGAATGATACTCTCTCCGAACCTGTCGGCCTGTGTGGACCAGATAATAGCAAGAATCATCACTACTACCGCCGTGATCCGGCCTGCAAGCACCATTTTTTTATCAGAAGTTCCAGGCCTTGTTCTTTTTAAAATATCATAAGAAAACAGGGTGGCTGTACTGTTGAGTGCTGCAGCCACCGTGCTCATTAAGGCTGCCAGTAATGCAGCTACTATCAGGCCTTTTAACCCAACAGGTGCCAGTTCCTGTATCATGTAAGGGAGGGTTTGACCGGTTCCTAAATCCAGAATCTTATCTTTAAACAATATATAGGCAATGGCTCCGGGGGCGACCATAAAAAACACGGGCATCAGCTTTAGGACTGCCGTAAACATGGGACCCAGCCTTGCATCCCTTTCCGATCGTGCCCCCAGAGTACGTTGTACAATGGTCTGATCCGAACACCAGTACCAGACCCCCAGAACCGGGTAGCCAAGCAGTACCGCATACCATGGAATGCCTCCACCTGAAGGAGAATCCGGTGAACGAAGCATGGTAAGTGCTTCGGGCTGCAGGCTGCTTTTAAATTCGGCAAAAGTATGTACTCCTGCATCCGGAAGTTGAAATATTCCCAGCAGAGTGATCAGTATGGCACCACCCAGTAGAAGTATTGACTGAATGGTCTCAGTTACAGCAACGGCTTTCAGTCCGCCTAAAACCGTATATATTGTTGTTAATACTGCAATCAGGATAACGGCAAGCAGTTCATCCAGTCCGAAAAATAATTTTACAATTTTTGCTCCGGCATAAAGACTGATCCCGATATGAAGCAGCAGTGCGGTTAAGATGGCAAATACTACCATAAAGGTTCTGGCCCTGCCATCAAATCTTTTTTCATAGAATTCAGGAATTGTGCTGAGTTTTGTTCTGAAAAAGTAAGGTGCGATAAAAAACCCCAAAAATACAAGTAAAGGAATGGCCATCCACTCAAAAATACCATCCAGTAATCCGGAAGTAAAACCCGATTCGGCAAAACCCACCAGATGAATGGTGGAAATGTTCGATGCAAACAAGGCGGCCCCGATCACTCCCCATCCCAACGACCTGCTTGCAAGGAAATAATCTTCAGAGCTCGCTCCGCGAATTCTTTTAACAGATAAAATACCAACCAGTACTATACCGGCAAGGTAAATCACAATAACAGATATGTCTATTACAGAGATGTTCATTCAGGTTAGATCAGGGTGTTTTAAAAATCAAAGTAAAATTATAAAATTTATAGTGATAACCTAATCCGGATAATATGAAAATATGGGGTTAATCCGGATGATAATCCTGGGGGAGAGCCTCCGCCATATTCTCGAATGCCCAGTAACCATATACTACCACATTATTCGGGTCATTCAGGTAGCCCATAATATTGAACAAAACATCCTGCCCCTGTATTTTGATCCATGATTGTTGGAAAGATTTTAACCGGTAGCGGGGATCACGGGTGGCACCATAAGTGTATCCTTCAGATTCCCGGGTATATATTACATGCAAAATACCGCTAAACCAGATTCTTCTTTCGTAATAATACCTTCCGGGATAGATTTGGATTTCCGAACCCAGAGGGTCGGGGTGATGCTTTAAAATCTGATCTACTTCCTTTTCGTTTTCAACAGGGAACATGGAATTTTCTGTTTGTACCACAAAACCTTCTTTTATAAAAGTATCACGGGCAAGTTTTCTTAAAAAATGTTGTAAGGATCCTCTGTAGGCTTCTTCCCTGTTTCTTTTCCAGATTTCGGATTCACCTGTATTTTCGGTTTCCATTGGAATAAACTGTGCACTGCCCATATATGCAATTAAGGAGCCGTCTTTATGGTATTCAAAATTTTCCAAAACGTATTGTATTGTATAGCCCAGGCCTTTGTTTTCAATTACCAGAACATCTCTTGCTTTAGCAGTCAGTACCCTTTTTTCTTTGTTGTAGTGAAATACAAGAACTTCTGGGTTGGTGATTTTGCATGAATTTGCATTGTCGGATACACCAATAAAGCTTCTTTCAAATTTTTTAAAATTCTGTTTCCATTTGTTTTTGCTTTTTTTGGTTTGTACAACAACAGCATCAATTTCCACAGCAGATTTTTTTAACTGAAAGTTTTGAATCATACTGGCATTATTCACATTTATGGATAACTTTTTAAAATCGTAGCCCACAAAGGATACCACGAGCGTATGCTGACCAAAAGGGATGTTGTTAATAGAATAGTTGCCTTGTTCATCGCTTATGGTACCCAGGGTTGTATTCGAAAGGAACACACTTGCATACATCAGTGGATTCCCTTTGGTATCTTGTATTTTACCTGAAATAACAGCTTTTTCAGTCTGTTGGAAAACCAAAGCGTTCCGGGAAGGGGAAGCATTCAGTTCTGCACCGGAAAAAACACATATAAAACAAAAAACTGAAAATAAAGAAAGGATGGTTTTCATACTGAGTTTCTATTAAAAAATCCCGGATAATCTTTCCGGAAATTCAGGATCGATGTGCAATTTTTTATCAAAGCTATTTAAAAATCCAATACCAGACGTTTTAAAGTTTGGGTTTATTTGAATGTGCTTTAAATTATTATTCCTATATTGTTGATATATATGTTGTTCAGCTTTGAAATAAATTAATGATTTATTGATAGATTTACTTATTCAAAATAGTACAAAAATGAAAATGAAAATTCAGATTTTTGCCTTATTGCTTCTGCTTGCTTCCTGTAAGGAGAAAACAAGTCTGACTGTCAGGAATTTAAGATGTGAATATAAGGTGAATCCAATCGGGGTGGATATCAGGAAACCACGGTTTAGCTGGGAGCTTGAATCCATGAACCGGGGGGTAAAGCAAACCGCATATCAAATTATTGTTTCTTCGGACAAGAAAAAGTTGCTAAACGGAATTTCGGATATCTGGGATAGTAAAAAAATCAGTTCTGATCAGTCCATCCAGGTTTACTATGGAGGGAATTTACTTAAAAGTAATCATAAATATTACTGGAAAGTTAATGTTTGGGATCAAAAAGGGAAGTTGCACAGCAGCGAACCTGCTTTTTGGACCAGTGGGCTGTTTAATCCGGGTGACTGGAAGGCAAAATGGATTGGCCTGGATAAGGCAGTCGGGGATGACCGTCCGGATAAGCCACACAGGGAACTTACTGCCCGGATGTTACGACATGAATTTAAAGTGAAAAAAAAGATACAGTCTGCCACGGCTTTTATTTCCGGACTTGGATTGTTTGAGCTTTATATCAACGGTCAAAAAATCGGAGATCAGGTACTCGCCCCTGCACTTACCGAATACAATAAAAGAGCATTTTACATGACATTTGATGTGACTCAAAACCTGAAAGCAGATGGAAATGTAATTGGAGTGATTCTGGGCAACGGTAGATATTTTGCTCCAAGAACCAACGAGCCCACTCTTACAAGGACTTATGGTTTTCCCAAAGTCATTTGTCAGATAGAAATTCAATACGAAGATGGTACAGGGGATACAGTCATTACCGATGAATCATGGAAACTTACAACCCGTGGGCCGATATGTAAAAACAATGAATACGATGGTGAGTATTATGATGCCCGCATGGAACAGGAAGGTTGGAATAAGCTTAATTTTGATGATTCTGACTGGATAAATGCGAAACTTGTCAGAAAACCTGGCGATAAGTTGGTTGCTCAGCCCAATGAACCTATTAAAATAATGGAGGAAATAAATCCGGTTACTGTTAAGGAAATTGAACCGGGAGTATTCATTTTTGATATGGGCCAGAATATGGTAGGATGGGTTGAGCTATTTGTAAAAGTGAAGAGAGGGGATAAAGTGAAACTCAGGTTTGCGGAAACACTGAAAGATGATGGCAGCCTTTTTATGGACAATCTCCGCGGAGCTGAAGTTACAGATACATATATTCTTAAAGGGGAGGGGGATGAAAGCTGGGAACCCCGTTTTACTTATCATGGTTTTCGGTTTGTGGAGATGACCGGGTATCCTGGCGTGCCGGCTTTATCTTCCATTAAAGGGAAAGTGGTGTATGATGCGCTTGAAATAACAGGATCTTTCACTTGTTCTAACCCCCTAATTAATAATATCTATAAGAATGCTTTTTGGGGTATCCGGGGTAACTACAGGAGTATGCCTACTGACTGTCCGCAAAGAGATGAAAGACAGGGATGGCTGGGTGACCGGTCTGCTGAATGTACAGGTGAAAGTTTTATTTTTGATATTTCTAAATTATATAACAAATGGGTAACTGATATGAAAGATGCTCAGCAGGAGAGTGGCAGTCTTCCTGATGTTGCACCCTCATACTGGCCAAATTATACCGATAATACCACCTGGCCGGGCACCTATCTTTTTGCCACGGAAATGTTATACAATCAATATGGTGATCTGAAAACAGTTGAAGCCAATTATCCTTACATGCAGAAATGGATTAATTATATGAGCCGGTTTCTTAAAAATGGCATTATGCCGAAGGATACCTACGGTGACTGGTGCGTTCCTCCGGAAGATCTTAAACTGATCCATACCAATGATCCTTTAAAGACGACAAGTGCCGAGTATATAGGTACGGCCTATTTTTTCACGGAATTAAAACTCATGGCAAAGTTTGCACAATTGCTGGGTAAGGAAAACGATGCGGAAAAATACATGAAACTGGCCGGTGAAATGAAAATAGCATTTAATAACCGTTTCCTGGATAAGAAAAATATACGTTACAGTAATAATTCTGTAACGGTAAATATTCTGGCATTGGCTTTTGATCTGGTTCCTGATCAATACAGGGATAATATAATGGACAATCTTCTTCAAAAAATCCTCGGAGAAAACAATATGCATGTGGGAAGCGGAATTGTTGGCGGACAATGGCTGATGCGCACACTTACGGAAAACGGACATGCGGATGTGGCCTATGCTCTTGCCGATCAAAGTACTTATCCAAGTTGGGGATATATGGTAATACAGGGAGCTACTACCATATGGGAGTTATGGAACGGAGACCACGGCGATCCGGGTATGAACTCAGGGAATCATGTAATGTTGCTGGGAGATCTGATCATCTGGTTTTACGAAGACCTGGCCGGAATAAAAGCCGATCCGGAACAACCAGCATTTAAACATACTTTAATGAAGCCACAGGTTTTGGGCGATTTAAAATTTGTAAAAGCCGCGTATCATTCTATCCATGGTAGGATTAAAAGTGAGTGGCATCTTGAAGAAGGAAAGTTTAGATGGAACGTATCAGTTCCTGCCAACACAAGGGCAACAATCTGGGTTCCGACACTGGAAAGGGAAGAGGTGATGGAGGGGAAAAAACGGGCTGTGAGATCACCTTTTGTGAAATTTATAAGATGGGAAGATATGTATGCGGTTTTTGAAATTGAATCGGGAAATTATTCTTTTTCATCAAAGGGAGTGAAAAAGAAACTTACCAAACCTTATGTTGCAACACCGGTAATCACTCCAGGGGATACCACTGTAATGAAAGGGAACCGTTTCATGGTTACCCTGAAATGCAGGGACGAGAAAGCAGAGATAAAATATACCCTGGATGGGAGTGTGCCAGGTGATTCTTCTCATGTTTACAGGGGTCCGTTTGAAGTATCAGATATTACCCTTATCAGTGCCAGGGCATTCAAAGAGGGATACAATCCGAGTGTTCAGCTAAATGCGCACTATGATTTTGTAGATCCGGATAAAAACGGGATCCGGTGGAAACTTTGCAGGGGGGCCTTCAGGAGACTTCCGGATTTTAAGAAAATGAAACCGGATGCTGTAGGAAAGGTTTATCAGTTTGGATTGGATAAAATAAAGGTCCCGGAGCAGAATTTTGCTTTACAGTTTGATGCATTCATTCAAATTGACAAGCAGGGGAGATATACTTTTTACATCTCATCCAACGATGGAAGTAAATTATATATTGATGGAAGACTCCTGATAGATAATGATGGAGAACACGGGCCGAAACAGTTGGGTGGCTCTGTTCATCTCAGTCCCGGGAAACATGCGATACGAGCTGAATATTTTCAAAGCGGGGGAAGTAAGACTCTTCAAGTTGCATACAATTCTGAAACAATCAGTTATCAGCCTGTACCTGGTTCTGCCTTGTTTTTAACCAAAGATTAATTCAGGATCAGGTTTATGAGAAGGTGTTGCATACCGTTTCAATTATCAGACTGGAACTTGTATTGATTTTTGTATCATTAAAATTGTGAAAATTTTACCGACAGTTTGATTCATTTTCTTTTGCAATCTTTTTTTCATACAATATTAATTTGTATTTTGGGAACAGTTAATTCCTGCTGGATGGTCTGAATTAAAAAACATCATAAATAATTATTCTTATGCAAACAATATTAGGGTCGGGTGGGGCTATTGGTGTACATCTGGCAAAAGCCTTAAATAAATACACAAATGAAATCAGGTTAGTAAGCAGAAATCCGGAGAAAATAAATACAAATGATGAATTGATGCAGGCAGATTTACTGGTAACTGAAAATCTTGAAAAAGCGATTCAGGGATCTTCGGTAGTTTATGTTACAGCCGGTTTTGAATACAGTGCGAAAGTATGGACGGAAACCTGGCCGCCATTCATATCCGGAGTGATTAGCGCATGCAAAAAATTTCAGAGCAAATTCGTATTTTTTGATAATGTTTACATGTACGACCCGGATTATCTGGATGGAATGACAGAGGAGACGCCAGTGAATCCAGTTAGTAAAAAAGGAAAAGTACGGGCTGAAATTTGTAATATGATCATGGATGAGGTTGAAAAAGGGGAGCTTACGGCACTTATTGCCCGTTCGGCTGATTTTTATGGTCCGTCCATAAAAAATACAAGTATGCTTACCGAAGCGGTTTTTATTCCTCTGAGCAGTGGAAAAAAAGCCAGCTGGATGGCTTCGGATAAATATATTCACTCGTTTACTTATACACCGGATGCTGGAAAGGCCACTGCTCTTCTTGGAAATACTGATGATGCGTACAATCAGGTATGGCATTTACCCACAGCCGGAAATCCATTTACAGGCAAAGAGTGGATTGAAGCAATTGCAGGTGAAATGGGCGTGAAACCCGATTACAGGGTGGTGTCAGGATTCCTGATGAAGGTATTGGGATTATTTGTTCCGTTTATGAAAGAGATGTCTGAAATGATGTACCAGTACGACCGGAATTATTTATTTGACAGCTCTAAATTCCAAAAGCGCTTTGACTTTAATCCTACTCCTTATTCTGAAGGCATAGAGGAAGTTATAAAAAGTGATTATCAGAATCAGAACATATCCAATTAGAAGTTTATCCAAAAAAGGATGGTTTTCTCAGCATGGATAAAATAGCAAAACAGCTTTTTTTTAAAAGCTACTCTAAACTTATTATAATTAGCATTCTGGTTCAGATAGTATTCCGGGTGTCTGAAACTGTGTTAATTGTAATAAATTATGGAATTCAGGACTCATTATACATTTCTGAATTTAAAGGGCTTCTGCTTGATTTATTACTTGCATGTTCATTGCTGATACTTGCCCTTCCGGTTTATTACCTTATTTACCGTTTTTCTGAAAAAGTTGCCATTAATTTTTTTATCGTGTTGATTCTGTTTTTTGTTGTTCTGCACTTTTTCATTATTAAATATTTTGTGTATCAGCTAATGCCTTTGGATACATTTGTATATCAGTATTCTATCAGAGAAATCATTTTTACTTTATCAACCTCGGATGTTGGTTTTTTGATTGGGATATCAGAAATGGGTCTATTACTGGTTGTCATAGTTTTATTTATCAGATTTATAAAAAAGATTGAGCTTTCACTTAAATTAAGTAAGACAATACATATTATTTGCCTGATATCTTTACCGGTATTCCTTTATCTTAGTATTATCGGTGTTAACTTGAATAAGTTCGCAGAGAATAAATCATATTACTTTTTTTCAAATTCTATCCTGTACCTGTTTAAAGAAAAACCGGGAACTATCATTTATACTGCTGATGATACAAATGCTTTCCGGAAGATGTATCATGGGAAGTCTTTTATTAGTAAGGAATACCCTTTACTTCATTCATTTGAAAACAATCATACGCTTGATACTTTTTTTAAACATTCAGATACGGTTCCGAACATTGTGATTCTGATTGTTGAAGGGCTGAATGATGATTTTATTCACAGCTATAAAGGCGTTTCTCTCATGCCCTTCCTTCAGGAGCTTAAGGACTCAAGCCTTTACTGGAACCGTTGTTTTACACTTGGGGAAAGATCTTTTGCTGTGGTTCCATCGCTTCTTGGCAGCTTGCCATACGGCGAAACAGGCTTTACCTTATTAGAGAAACTTCCCAGGCATATTTCGCTTGTTTCCCTGCTCCATGCCAATGGTTATTACACATCATTTTTCTATGGACAGGGAAGTTGGTTTCATAAAAAAGACCGTTTCTTTAAATTCAATAATATTGATTTGATTTTTGACAATAAAAAATTCTCTGATAAATATGAAAAGATCATTGTTGGTGATGATCACTTTTTTTGGGGTTATAACGATAAAGATTTGTTCCGTCAGTCATTTGAGGTGCTGGACACTTTAAAAGCAAAAAGAAGACTGGATATTTATTATACCGGAACCAGTCATTCTCCTTTTATTCTTGATGATGTGAGGGCTTATAACAAAAAGTTCTCGGAGCTTCTTAAAAGTTTAAATAATGAGCAGGATTTACGGTTTTTCCAGACGTATAAAAAGTTTATCAGGTCCGTTTTATTTGTTGACGATGCCCTGAAAGAATATTTTGAAAAAGTAAAAAATCTTCCGGGTTATGATAATACCATTTTTCTGATCACGGGAGATCATCCAATGACAGAGATTCCCATTGGAAATTCCCTTAAAAGATATCATATACCTCTTATTATTTATTCTCCCGGGCTGATAAATGCGAAAACTTTTTCTCAAACAGTAAGCCACCTGGATGTTTATGAATCCCTGATGTCACTGTTATCATCCTATCCTTTAAATATACCTGACGTTTCTACGGCTTTGGGAGATGAACTGAATACAGGAAAGGAAGCGGATGGTAAACGAATCGCATTTATGAATGATAACAGAGAAATTATTGATTTTTACTCAAATGGTTATTTTCTTTCAGGAAAACAACTTTTTAGTGTTGGAGAAGACCTGACAATAACTCCGCTGGGAGACAGAAAAATTTTAAGGACTCTGAAAAGCGAATTGGAGGTTTTTAGAAATACAAGTCTGTACACCAGTATAAATGATAAAATACTAAATGACAGCCTTTATTGTAATGAGCTGGGTTATCAGATGATTAATACTGCCCGGATGGATACCGGATATGTTACATTTAATACAGAGTATTATAACCTGATAAAACCGGTAAAACTGGAAAACCGGCCTTTCTTTTATGATGTTTCATTTGATTATTCCGGAAAACTGAATGATGATTTTATTTTTGTATATCAGTTATCTACAAAAAATGATAGTATAATTTATTGGAAAAGTAACAGACTTTCGGAAAATGCAAAAAGTTTTCAGGTTCATAATCACATTCCAAAACAAAATGTTTCTGATTCTATTCTTTATTTTAACTCCTATTTCAGAAATAAGGGCAGGAAGAATATCCGGTTTGAAAAGCTAAAAATCCTGCTTTATATGAAATGAAGCCAAACAAATAAATATGTTTCTTTTTATTAGCTTGTTATAAGTCAATTAGAAACCTGGTTTCAATACAGTCTTGTATTTTAGAACCATATTTTATTTTTACTTTAAAATGAACAAAAATCCGACTTCATTCTTGTTTTAGGTATCCTTCCTGCTTTTTTTGCGTATAGAAAAACAGAGATAGAAGGTTAAATCATCCGCTATTTCAGGATTAATGGTCGTTTGAAGAAGAATAAGTAATTTTTCATGGAAAGAAAATGTTTAGATTGTGGTGAGCCTTTAAGAGGCAGGTCCGATCAGAAGTTTTGCTCCGATCAGTGCCGAAACAATTATAACAATAAGATTAACCGTGCTGAAACAAACTTTATGAGAAATGTGCAGAATATTCTGAGACGTAACCGAAGGATTCTGGCGGAACTTAATCCTGAAGGGCAGCGAAAAGTTCATCAGGATCAATTGATTGCCAAAGGATTCAATTTTGAATTTCATACAAATACCATAAAAACAAAACAAGGGGAGACTTATTACTTTTGTTATGACCAGGGAATTTCTGCATTGGAAGACCATTATTTTTCACTTTTAAAAAGATCCCCTGATCATGAGGAGCCTGCATTCTCCCTGTAATTGAATTATGGAATAATGTTTAAATAAATGTCTTTAAGTTTTATAAAATATTTTTTTGCTTTTTTTCTGGTACTGGGGATTGTTTCATGTCCCGGGAATTTCAGGAAAGAAAGAATGGTCAGAGAATATGAACGACAGCATAACCCTGATGCAAATGGTAAGAATATCCGGGTGGCTTCTGTTGACAGGACAGGACCATTAACGGCAAATGACAGTATATCCATCTTTTTAAGACAGTTTAAAGATACCACCGGAAAAAATCAGGTTTTAAAAATTGAAGAGGTCCTTCAAACCTGCAAAACAACAGCAGGAAACTATGCAGAACTGGAAAAGGAACTGGAACAAAAGGTGCTGGAACTTCAGGAAATGGTAAGCCGGATAGATGAAACGGTTCAGGATAAGGAAAAGATACTTGACAACCTGAAATTAATGAATGAATACGAAACATACTTAAGGTCACTACAACTTTGCAGGGACATGAAGGTTAAATATGAAGAACTTTTCAATAAATTAAGTAATTATAATCTAAACAAAGAAAGAACCCTGGCTAAAAAGTATTCCTGTACAGTTGTTCTTGCGCAGAAGAATGATTCAGCCATAAGTGTACAAAAAACCTATATTTTTGACCTTGCCGGAACTCAGATCCTGGGTATCCTTGACAAATAATACAGTCTCATTAATTTGTACTGTCTAATTCCTCTCTGACTTTTCTTGCTCCCATATGCAGTGTTCAGCCATTTATTCAGGCTGCTAAAACAATTTTTAACTTTTTTTTTGATTTTTCATGCAACAATCGGAACTTTTAATCGTCATATAGTTGAAACCGGATAAATAACAGAATTTAACCAATCAAAAATGAGTCCCGTTGCCAGTCATTTGAAGAAAGCAGAAAAAAAACTTGAACAGCTTGACAGATTGAGAGATGCTGTTTATGATTATTCTGAAAAGAGTTCCGGAGAAACGAATGAAACCGGACAAAACAAATTCAGGATTGAAAGTGAAATTGAAAAAGCATACGAAGAATATGCACTACTGAAAATCAGGTATCTAATGGACACTCTTTAGAGTGTTATACATATATTTTCATCCCGTCCGGAATCAGGTTCTTGGACGGGATTTTTTTTAAATATGAGATACCAATGTTTCACAGATAAAGCAACTGGATATAATTAGAGTCCGTCCATAAAGTCGGTGTTTTGTTCAGAATGTTCGCTATCAAGACTTTCGAAGTCTTAAAAATCAGGAGCCCCGATGTCATCGGGATGACTGGTTTTTCAGACAAGAGTAACGCAAATAGGGGACATTATGGACAAACACTACTTAAAAATGTGACTTTACAACTTATTAAATATCATACAACTAAATTAAAGTGCGAAACATAAGTGAGAAGTCACTTGTTTAATGGAAAATTATTCATAATTATTCCGTAACTTGCCTTCCCTGAAAGTTGGTGGTATTGAATCCCGAAAATTATCATAAAAAAGAACTTGTTCTGAGTGCAGGAAAAATGTATTTGTACTCCCTTGCATTTCTGATCCCGGTATTACTGGTGTTCTATCTGCCTTATTTTCTGATCTGGAACCAAAAAATTGATTTCAATAGTTTTCGTCAGTTAATTCATGAACAGAGGTATCTGTTTTTTGGAATTTTGGTGCTCGGTATTATACTGCATGAACTGATTCACGGTATTACCTGGGCCGTATACTGTAAAAACGGTTTCCGGTCCATTCGCTATGGCTTTAGCCTGAAATCCTTTTCTCCATATTGTCATTGTAAGGAAATATTGAAGGTCAGGCAATATAAAACAGGAACATTGATGCCGGGATTAATTACAGGGATTTTACCGGCAATGGCAGGTGTTTTTACCGGAAACCAGATGATCCTGATCCTGGGAATGATTTTTACCCTGGCTGCAGGTGGCGATTTTGTTTCTCTCTGGATGTTACGAAAAGTTTCTGCAAATACTTATGCAGAGGATCATCCGGATAAAATCGGGTGCTATTTGTACTTCCCTAAGCTTATAAACTAAAATGGCACAAAATCACTGTATTTATGGTAGCAGTGTGCATCCGCATGCTGGCTGGGTTCCCAATAGCAAAAGTATTGAATTCACTTCACATAAACTTCGAAACCCTGATGTGTGCATCGCTTATTTGCCTGATGCGTGGAATAAACCATATATGGAAAGTGAAATTTTAGAACCTCAGGTTGAAGGGTCTGTGAAATAATCAAAGTTTGGATATCTTTGTTACATCATTAAATCCAGTTGATGAAGAAATAATTTAGTATATAGTGTCTCTTAGAGAACGCCAAATACTGCGTTATTCTCGTTTTGAAAACGGTCATTTACAAAAGTAAACTCCCTGATTTTCAAAGCTTCGAAAGCCTTGTCTTTGGCGTCT
>JANTGF010000090.1 GCA_024763075.1 Bacteroidales bacterium
CCATTGTGCATAGGCAGAGTTCAAAGCGAGTTGTAAAAGAAAAATGGAAATGATAAGTTTCCTGTTTGAAAAGTTAATGTTTTTCATGATGTTTTTCCTTATGTCATTCATTAATAAATATTTCTTCAATTTAATGATCTTATAAAAATATTAAATGTGCAATGACTGAAGGTGGTTCAGGGTTCAGGTGTGGTGGAGTTGGTAATTCATCACAATTTCATCTCATGCCATTGTAATTTTCATTAAAATTAACTTTTTTTCGGATAAACTAAAAGAAAATTAGAGAAATTATTATCTGAGAGGATTTCTAAAAATTAGTTTAAATCAGGATTTTCATAAAATTCACTATTATGATCAATAAACATATTGGTACTATTGACAGGATATGTTTAAAGAATTGTAATAAAGATATCATCTGACTTAGTAATTATAGTATTGTTTTTTATATTTTTACGCCTTCGGAGAAAATTCTGGTTTTCCGTTGAATTTTATTCTCTAAGAACCTGATCATTATTAAAAATTTAATATGAACAATTTTCATTGGTTAGACACGCTGGTTATCGTATTGTATTTTGTTCTTATCACCGGGTATGGTTTATGGTTAACCCGGAAGATTAAAAGCAGTGACGGATATTTTCGCGGAGAACGAAAGTTCAGTTGGTGGATCATGATGGGACAGGCATTTGGAACGGGCACCCATGCAGAAAACTTTGTGGCACAAACAGGGGCAAGTTTTCAAATGGGCTTTGCTTCTATTTGGTATCAGTGGAAGAATATGGTTATTACGCCTTTTTACTGGCTGATTGCACCCTGGTACCGGCGGAGTGAGCGTACCACTGTTGGTGAAATTATTGAAGACAGGTACGGCAGGACATTGGCAGCAGTATATTCAGTATTTGCCATTCTGTTTTTTATTTTTGCCCAGGGAGCTATGTTGAAAGGTGGCGGGAAAGTGATTTCGGTTGCTACGGGCGGAATGATGTCGGTTAATGGTGTGGTTCTGGCCATGACTGTGGCATTTATCTTATACAGTTTTTTTGGTGGTATGGTAGCTTCGGCTCATGCCAACTTTATTCAGGCACTTTTAATCATCGTATTGTCATTCTTGCTGATACCTTCCGGCCTTTCTGCGGTAGGAGGTTTTTCGGGGATGCGGGAATCCCTGCCTGAGAATTTTTTCCTATTATTCAGTAACGAGGTGGGCCTGGGATGGTTTACGATCTCCATGCTTGCATTGAACGGCATCATTGGAATAACGGCTCAGCCTCACATGGTTTCGATGTGTGCCATGGGCGAAACAGAACGGGCAGGTAGAGTAGGTCAAACCTATGGTTCTTTTGTAAAAAGATTTGTGACCATAGGCTGGGCTCTGACCGGATTAATTGTTGCTGCATTGATTATTCAAAACGGAAAGTCTCTTTCCGATCCTGAAATGGCTTTTGGATATGCAACAAGGGTATTGCTAATGCCCGGGCTAACCGGATTGATGGTTGCTGCCATCATTGCCGCGAATATGTCTTCGGCATCAAATTTTATGGTGAATACAGGGGCACTGTTTACGCAAAATTTTTATAAAGAATACATCAATAAAAACTCCAGCGACAAACAACTGTTGTGGATGGGCCGTATTTCAGGTGTGGTACTCACCATGCTGGGTGTAGTTTTTGCACTTTATGTTGAAAACGTGCTTCAGGCCTTTCTTTTTATTGAAACAATTGCCGCCTTTATGGGCATCATGGTTTTTGGGGGTATTCTCTGGAAGCGGGCAAACCGGTATGGTGCTTTTTTCGGTTCCCTTGTTGCTTTTGTAGTTTATTATTGGCTGAATTTCCTGGAATTTGATAAACTCGAAATTGTTTACAAATGGACTCCGGGTATTTTTGGCTGGGCCATGCTGTCGGGATTTGCAGTTTTCTTTGTAGTTAGTATGCTTACAAAACCAGAAAAACCGGAAAGAATAGAAGCCTTCTTTGATAATATGGAACGCCTGTCTGACTCCAAAGAATTGGATAAAGACGGGAAAAAACCTTTGGCTGCCTTGCATGGAAAAGCATTGATATTACTGGATTTTTCAAGCTGGTTTACCAGGAAAAGATGGAGGAACTTTGGCTTCCGTTACAGAGAAGACTGGCAGGGATTTCTACTGGCAACAGGATTTGTGGGATTTTTGATTTTGATAGCATGGTTGGTAATTCAATTTTAATATGAGTGAAATGACTAAAGAAAATGGCTTTTTTGATATTCAGGTGAACGGATACGCAGGAATCGATTTTAACCAGAATGATTTATCTAATGGAGATTTTCATTATGCCTGTGAGAAACTAAGAGAACATGCTGTAAAGGGCATCCTGGCAACAGTGATTACAGCAGATTTTGATGATATGAAAACCCGCCTGGATAATATTGTTCGGATTCGAAGAGAAGATCCGCTGGTGAGGGAAATTGTAAGTGGTATTCATATAGAAGGACCCTTTCTGAGTCCTGAGCAAGGTTTTCGTGGTGCTCATCCTGAAATGATGATCATGGATGCAGACATTGATAAAATGAACGATTTGCTGGAAGCGGCCGGAGGATTGACAAAAATAGTGACGCTGGCGCCAGAGAAAGACCGGAACAATCAGGTAACTCGCATGCTGGCCGATAAAGACATTAGGGTTTCTGCCGGTCACTGCAATCCTTCCCTGGAGCAGCTTCATCAGGCAATTGATGCCGGCTTAAGCATGTACACACATTTTGGCAACGGCATACCGAATATTATTCCAAGACATGATAATCTTCTGCAACGGGTACTCTCGGTAAGGGAGCATTTGTGGATCTGTTATATTGTTGATGGCATTCACATTCCGTTCTTTGCTTTGAAAAACTACCTTGACCTTACGGGAATTGATCACAGTATTGTAATCACGGACAGCATGGCCGGAGCTGCCGCTCCTCCGGGTCGCTATACAATTTCCCATATCGAACTTGAAGTGGGGGCCGATGGAGTAGTACGGGAACCCGGTAAGGACAATTTTGCAGGTTCATCCGCAACCATGCAGCAATGTTTTAATAATCTTACACTAAAAATGGGAATCGCTGAGTCAGATGCCCGTAAATTAACAATGGAGAATCCGGCCGGGATTTGCCGCTAACATTTAATACTTTGCACGGGGTCCCGGTTTAAGAACACGAGAGTACTTAACGAAATAACCCATAAAGACGGAGGACCGGATTGTCCAGGAATCAGGAGCCGGGAAAAAAGAATCAGGAATTTGACCGGGAACTGTGATATGCCGATGTGAAAATAAGGTACTGGGCTGTCCAGTAGGAAATCATAATGATCCAGCGTGATCCTGCAATCGATGTATGAAACTTGTCCAGTGCGATCATGCTGTCGCTGAATACAAAAAACAAAGAGCCGGCAAGGGCATAGACCGCATATTTGTCATATTTTCGTTGAGCTATGGCTCTCCAGGCCATTGTCAGAATGACGATTAAATAAACTAAAACCGGGATTGCCATATTTTCAAGTCCAGGAAATAAGAACCAGTAATAACCCGCCCCGAAAGCAAAAAGGAACAAGGCAGGTAAGAGTGAAAGCCGGCGGTTTCTTCTGGTAAAGGCCACGATATATGCAATTTGCGCAGATAGAAAAGAAAGCAACCCGAAAAGAAACATATCCGGTGAGGATTCCAGTAAAACATCGCCCATTACGGAAAAAACCAGCCCAGTAAATATGGCTTTTCGATAAGGGGTGTCAGGTTTTAGTAGCAGCATCAGTGCCAGAAGCGGGATGGGCTTACTGATCATCCTGAGGATATAATTATCTGTATAAAGGCCGGTAAAAAAAAGGATAAGTCCCAGGAAGGCGGTCGTCAGGATTATTTTTTTCTTCATTTTATTCAATTTTAAGGTTGTATCCTTTTGTTATATGTTTGGAATCTATAACAAAAGTAATAAGGTTTTTTGGTTAATCAAGATTTGATTCAATCCATAAAGAAGGGGCTGTCAAATTTCAAAATTCCGGGAATTTATGGGTATATTTTCTTCGCTGACAGATTTATTCTATATTTAACACAAATTAATATCAATCCCGAATGGAGAAACTAACAAAAAATAAAATGAAAGTTTTAATATTATGTACAGGCAACAGTTGCCGCAGCCAGATGGCACATGGGTTTATGCAATCTTTTGATGACCGGATTATTGTACGTTCCGCCGGAACTGAACCGGGCGACAAGGTGAATCCACTTGCAGTAAAAGCAATGAAAGAAGTGGGTATCGATATCAGTAAGCATACACCTCATCTCGTGGATCAGTATCTGGGTGAAGAATGGGATTACGTGGTCACCGTTTGCGATGATGCCAATGAGAAATGCCCGGTATTTATGGGGAAGGTAAAAAACAGGCTGCATACCGGATTTGAAGACCCGTCTAAAGCGACAGGTTCAGATGAGTTTATATGGAGTGAATTTTTGAGAGTCAGGGATGAAATAAGGGCGGCTTTCTATAAGTTATATTTGGAAGAAATAGTGGAGGGGATTTGATGATTTGAAGATTTGACAATTTGATGATTTGGTAATTTGAAGATTTGAAAATTTGATAATTGGCTTTTAGACAAGGTTTATGATTCTTAAGAATTGAACTTATATTTGCAGCTAAAGCAGAAAATATATGACGAACACGGTTGTACAGAGAAAATCTATTACGGAAAAAGTACTGAATCTGATTGAAAGAGGGGGGAATGCTTTGCCTCACCCGGCAACTTTATTTGCTTTATTTGCCTTGTTTGCTCTTATCCTTTCAGCGGTGGCTTCCTGGGCTGGCTGGCAGGCGGTTCACCCGGCAACAAACGAAGTGATTCTTCCTGTAAACTTATTGTCAAAAGAGGGTTTACACCGTATCTTACTGGAAATGGTTTCCAATTTTACCGGGTTTGCCCCCCTGGGAATTGTATTGGTTGCCATGCTGGGTATCGGAATTGCAGAAAGCAGTGGTTTGATCGGGGCTGCCATTCAGTTACTGGTGCATTCAGCGCCTAAGAAGATTATGACCTTCGTGCTGGTTTTTGCCGGTATTCTTTCCAATATGGCGAGTGATGTGGGCTATGTTTTATTAATTCCCCTGGCAGGAGTGATCTTTATTTCCATCAACCGACATCCGGTAATTGGTATGGCTGCTGCATTTGCAGGTGTGTCAGGAGGTTTCAGCGCCAATCTTTTCTTAGGAACTATTGACCCCCTGCTTGCAGGATTATCCACAGAGGCTGCTCATATTGTAGATGCCACCTATGAGGTGAACCCCACGGCCAATTATTATTTTATGTTCGTTTCTACTTTTGTTATTGCACTGGGGGGGACATGGGTCACTGAAAAGCTGGTAGCTCCACGGTTTGGCGATTACGATAAGAATCATCCTCAGGATGAAATGAAAAAACTGAATTCCCTGGAACGTAAAGGATTACGATGGGCAGGCATAACCGGCCTGGTTTTGTCAGCCCTGGTTGTTGCCGGACTGATCCATCCCGATGGAATATTACGCGCACATGACGGAAGTATTCTGGGTTCGCCGGTAATTAAAGGGGTGGTTGCCTTGCTTTTTATTTTTACCGCCTTAATGGGGATTGTTTACGGAGTAATTACCAAAAAGTATAAGAACGATGCAGATGTGATGCTTGGAATGGGCGAAAGCATGAAATCGCTGGGAATCTATATTGTTCTGGTGTTTTTTGCCGCCCAGTTTGTGGCCTATTTTAAATGGTCGAATCTGGGAATGATCGTTGCCATCAAGGGAGCTGACACGATTGCTGCCTCCAATATCGGCTTAATTCCACTGCTTATCTTATTTGTAATTTTATCAGCCAGCATTAATATGCTTATGGGTAGTGCCTCTGCCAAATGGGCCTTGCTTGCACCGGTATTTATTCCGATGTTTATGTTTCTGGGTTATTCTCCTGAACTTTCGCAGGTAGTTTTCAGAATTGGAGATAGTGTAACAAACATTATCTCACCTATGATGAGTTTTTTCGCCCTGATCATAGCTTTTGTTCAAAAATATGATCCAAAGGCAGGAATCGGAACCATCATTTCTACGATGCTGCCTTATTCTATTGTGTTCTTTGTTCTCTGGACCATTTTGCTGATTATCTGGGTTTTACTTGGATTACCTTTGGGTCCGGGAGCATCACTTTATTATCATGTGGGATAATTATCCGAATGTTATGAAAAAAGTAATCTCTCTGATTCTAACCCCTCTTTACTACATTGCTTTTGGAATGACGCTGGCTGTGTTTCACGTGATCCAGTGGGTGAGCCTGAAGCTGGGTGGATATCAGGCACATAAAATAAGTGTGGATTATTTCAATACCGTCCTGGTTCTTTGTCTTAGGATCATGGGAATTCGTTTTACGCTTGTAAATGAGCAGAATTTGCCTGCAGGAAAAGCTTACATCTTTGTTTCCAATCATCAGAGTATGTATGATATTTCTCCCCTGTATCATTTTTTGAAACCTTACCATGTGAAATTTGTATCTAAAAAAGAACTGGGGAAGTGGATCCCCGGAATTTCTTTTAACCTTCAGCATGGAGGTTCGGTCCTTATTGACAGGAAAAATCCACGTCAGGCCATTACTGCACTCCGTGATTTTGCAAAATATATTGAAAAGAATCATTATTCGGCGGTATTATTTCCTGAAGGAACCCGAAGCAAAGACGGAATCCCAAAGAAGTTTCATTCTGATGGTTTAAAAGTTTTGCTGAAGTTTGCACCCTCGACGGTTGTTGTTCCCATCACGATAAATCATTCATGGAAAATTGAGAAAAACGGTTCTTTTCCTCTTACTCCGGGTGTGAAGGTGAACATACTGGTACACAAACCTGTTGAACAAGGGGATATGGAAGTGGATGAGTTGATTTTTTCTATTGAGAAAATTATAAAGTCTGCGATTGATCTGGTAAGACAGTAATTATACACAAAAACCAAACCAAACCACGGGTAAATTCCACTCCTCGCTGAGGAGGGGTGAATGCCCACGAATAGATAATGCTTATTATTGTAAACACAAAATGGGCGGACGGGGTGGTCCGGATCTGTACAGTCCAGTTTCACAAGAAACCTGAGCTAATAATTCAATGTTTCATTCCGGCGCTGCAAAGCATAATTCATTTGCCTGGCATCTTATTGCGCAGGTTTTTTATGGGCATTCATAACCCCCGACTTGAAAGTCAGGGCTAAAATATAGCGCTCCTATGGAGCATTTATAAGCATTTTCCCTAAATCCCACAGCCGTCCCGGGCCGGCTGTTTTGCAGGGCTTACGCGCAATTGCCCTGGTTGTTGGCGGGACAATCCCTTATAAAGAATTGATTTTGTTGGCAGGTGAAAATATCCCAAAATCATTTCTTAACTTTTTCCTTGATGAAAAAGTTACAAAAAATCGTGACAAAACCATGCTACAGCCCGCTCATACCGATTTCGACAGCTCCGGGAGAGTAGGATTGAAACAAAACGGGTGTTAAAATGATCGTTGTGTTTTGTTTCAATAAACGGCAAGCGCCTCTCCACGGTTCTGTAAGCAATCGGTATTTCATGCCTGCACAGGCCCGCTGTTTTGTCGGGCTTACGCGCAGGTGAATCTGTTTGTTTGTGAGGCAATCCATAATAATATTTTACATATTCTTATCAGAAAGTTACATAGGATGCTTTTGTACATTAAATAAAATTGATAAATTTTTGGAGCATATACTATTTTAATATACTTTTGTGCTATATAAAGATTATCTTATGAAAAATATATCATTAAAAATTGACGACTCTATTTTTGGAGAGACTGAAAAAATACTTTCAAGTATCAAGAAGCCACGAAATAGATATATTAATGAAGCAATAGAATACTATAACAGATTGCAAAGACGATTGCTTCTGGAGAAAATACTTAAAAAGGAATCAGAATTGGTTATGAAAGATTCATTGACTGTTCTAAATGAATTTGAAGAGATTGATTATGACGACTAAACAATTCGAAATCTGGATAGCAGATCTAAATCCAAAAATTGGAACAGAACCTGGAATAACCAGACCAGTTTTAGTTCTTCAGACCAACTTATTGAATAAAGTTCCTCATCCTTCCACAATAATCTGCCCTATTACCGCCAATGTAAATAAAGATGCTGAGATTTTAAGGGTACATCTAAAAAAGGGGACTGCAAATTTGCATCAGGACTGTGACATAATGATAGACCAAATACGAGCAATAGATAATAAAAGACTTATAAAAAGGACCGGGAAATTAGGAAAGGAATTAAGTGGTATTGTTAAAGATAATTTAAAAATAGTAATGGACTTAGAATAAAGCATACTGACAGGACAAAGGTTTTATAACTGATTCAGGGTTTATCTTAAATCTAATAAAGACAAACACAAAGTAATGTAAAAATCTATTTGTCAATAGATATTGACAATATTATGTCATTATTGTTGTTACTTTCTGACATATTATTACTATATTTGTCAAGCATAACTGACAAATATATTAAATTATGATTACATTTGGTGACAGTATTCATAAAAACCTGATTGATTATCAGCTGGTTTTACTAAAAAAGGTAAATAATAGGTTCTATCGAAGCATCTTTAGCAAAATTGACTGGAATATTAGGATGATTGCCTTAAAAGGACCGCGCGGTGCAGGAAAAACGACTCTTATGCTACAAAAGATAAAATATCATACGGATAAAGAGTTAATTCCCTTGTATATTTCCATGGAGCATCCCTTTTTTTATGATCGTGGATCACTTTTTAATCTGGTACAAGAATATTATCAGTATGGTGGAAGATATTTATTTATTGATGAAGTACATAAATATGAGAACTGGTCGAGAGAATTGAAAGTCATTTACGATGGTTTTCCAGATTTGAAAGTAGTTTTCAGTGCATCTTCCGCGCTTGAAATTTATAAGGGTGAAGCTGATTTAAGCAGGAGGGTAATCACTTACGATTTTCCTGGAATGTCTTTTAAAGAATACCTTGAGCTGGCACATAAATTGAAATTTAGAACCATAAGTTTTGATGATATTTTAACACATCATCGTGAATTTTCAATGGAAGTCAGTTTGAAAGTGCAAATATTACCCTTGTTTTTTCGCTATTTGAGAGAAGGGTATTTGCCAATTATCAAAGAAGTTACTGCAGAAACATATTCTTTGCAGGTCATACAAATCATCAATACAAGCCTTTTTCAGGATTTGCAATTAGCTGCAAGACTAAATGCAGGAACAGTGAATAAATTAAAACGCTTGCTTGGTGTAATCGCTAATTCAGTTCCTTTTGAGCCAAATATTTCTGCCATTGCTGAAAAGACTGGAATAGCCCGGGAAACGGTTTATGAATTTCTTACCTATTTAGAGCAGGCCAAAATCCTTAATATGATTCGAAAAAAACCGAAAGGTATAACTGCATTGCAAAAACCTGATAAAATCTATTTTGAAAATCCTAATCTAATATTTGCTTTACAGAATAATCCGGAAATTGGGACAGTACGTGAGACTTTTTTTCTGAATCAATTACTTAATACAGGCCACAAGATAACTTTACCTGATTCAAAATACGATTTTCTTGTTTTAAACAAATATATTATGGAAATTGGTGGTAAGAATAAAACTGTAAAGGATAAAAAGGTTTTTATAGCTGTCGATGGCATTGAGGTTGGATTCGGACAAACAGTTCCCCTTTGGTTGTTTGGATTTTTATATTAGCCCTGTCTGACAAATGAGAGCCCATGTGTTAAAGTACTTTTGCTATAAGTCTTGTCCTTTTTTATTATTGTGAAACCCGGACAAGCCGGAATGTTCAAAAATCAAGTATCAAAAATCTATTCAACATTCTGTAGTTTCTCTCCATTTCTTCCCTTTTTCCCGGGTTGAACAGGAGGGCCGTAGGATGCCTAAGCGGATAAATGATCATTTCACCGGAATAAAAAACACGACCAAAAAGTTTATGGTATTCATTTTTGGGTGGACGTGGGATTTGATATTTCGAAAAGATAAAACGGGTAGAATGAAATCCCAGAGGAACGATGGTTTTGGGTTTAACGATTTCAATTTCTTTATCAATATAATATCTGCATTGACTGATTTCCTCCCGGGAAGGCCTTCTGGAATTGGGCAACATGCATTTGATCAGATTGGTAAGATATATGGATTCTCTGGCAACTCCCGCCTGTTCAAGCAGTTCATCAAAAAGTTTTCCCGAAGGACCGGTAAACATTTTGTTTTGTTCATCCTCCGATTTACCCGGGGACTGTGCAAGGAGCATCAGCTTAGAGCCTGGATTTCCTTCTCCGGAAATGGCAAAGGTCCGGGTATGGGCAAGTTTACATTTGGTGCAGGCCCTTATTTCCTTGTTGAGATCGTGGATATCCTGAAAATGTGACATAATGGTTTGTCTCTTTCCATTTTAGAACATAATAAAATCTGTACCCGCCGGGTTAAATTCTATAAAAAAAAGATAGCTAAATGCTATTTTTAATACTTCACTTCTATGATTTCTCCGGGCTCGCTCTCATAATGAGAACGGCTTACGGAGGTAATAAGCAACTTGTATTTTCTCCGGGATATAAAAAATCTTTTCTTTAAAGATATTTCCGGCTTATTTGTAAGAAGCAAAATAGCAGATGGATCATCCGTGTTTATTTCCTCTTTATCCTTGTACCTGTAAACCACAAAATAGCCCTTACCGGCGGGCGGAATATTATGATTCCAGCTGATAAAAACCGAATCGCGGGTTGATGTCACCTCCGGATTATCCGGTGGAGATGGTGGCTTTCCCGGAAGAGACGGGTTTACCGGGATAAGAGCAGGGTAGGGGTACATCTTTTTTCTGAGGATCTGGTTTAATCTTAAAGGATTTTTTATAAAAACCTTCGAACTGAAATAGAAATTTCCGGAAACATTTGGCAGGGAACGGCTGAGTTCAATCTGCCTAACAATTTGTTTATTGCTTCTCCATTCTTTGTATTTTGATTTTTTATTCAGTCGATGCACACCCAGTCCGATGTACAGGTTTTTATGATATGAATTTGTATCCCACCATTCCGATATTTTCTGATGATCTGCAATTTCAAATCCGATATGCCAGTATGCCTGAGGAGTAACATAATCGATCCATCCTTCCCTGAGCCATTTTAAGATATCTGCGTAAAGGTCGTCATAATTGGTTTGTTTTGCCCGGGTATCCGAGCCAAGCGGGTCGGTGCTTTTATTTCGCCATACACCAAACGGGCTGATACCGAATTTTACCCATGGTTTCAGGACTTTTATCGTATCCTGAATCTGTTTGATAACCAGGTCAACATTATTTCTCCTCCAGTTTTCCTTTTCCTCCGTGCCAAAGCTTCCATGGTATTTTTGAAAGGCTTCTTCATCGGGGAAATCAATCCCCCGGATTTTATAAGGATAAAAATAATCATCCATATGAACTGCATCTATATCATACCTGCTTACCACATCGGCCACTACTTTTGTAACATAATCACGGGTTTCGGGCAACCCCGGATTTAGATACTTGTTTTTTCCATAGCTTAGAACCATCTCGGGATGTGTAACTGCAATATGCGATGAATCAAGGATAACATCTTCGTAACCGGTTACCGCTCTGTATGGGTTAAACCAGGCATGCAGTTCCATATTCCGCTTATGGCATTCTTCAATGATCATTTTAAGCGGATCGTAAAACGGATCAGGGGCCTGGCCCTGTTTGCCGGTGATCCATTGTGCCCAGGGCTCATACTTTGAATTGTAAAGGGCATCACAGGCTGGCCTCACCTGAAATACAATGGCATTCATGCCATTTTCTTGGTGTACATTCAGCAGGTTGATCAATTCGCTTTTTTGCTCATTAACTGTTAGCCCTGCTTTTGATGGCCAGTCAATGTTCCTGACGGTGGCCACCCAAACGGCGCGCATTTCACGTTTCGGATATTCTTCCTGTGCCTGTATGACAATAGTACAGAAGATTATCAGCAATAAAATAGTTGTAATTTTGTGCGGTATTCTAAACATCTTTTCCTAAGCATATAAGTTTGTATTTTATTGATACTCCATCTGTTAGTATTGTCATTTCCGATAGCCACCGAAATCGCCAAAACAGTTTTCCATTCAAATTTAAGAAAAATGATTACAAACAATCCATAACGGGAGAAGAATAAAAATTTTATTTTTACCGGTGAATGCGTATTCCTGATTCCGAAGCAGAAATAGAAGATGTTATATTGTTAAAATAGCGGGTTTTTGATTTTTCCGAAGTTTGTTAAAAATGTTCAAACCAGTAAACCTTTGCCTTATCATTTGTAATGATCCCATGAACAATTTCCTTTGAAAACAATCTGTTATCCGTATTAGAAAGAGGGAAATATACGAGTTCTTCCCCCTGGTAATTGTCGTATGGACTTGCGGTATAATTCCGGTCATATCCTGTATTGGAAGATACCACTTTTGTATCCGGGTACATGGATAACCAGGATTCCCATCTTGTTTCAATGAGTTGGACAGGAGCGATTTTCTCTCCTTTTTTGCGAGGTAGTTCATTATTTTGGTATCAGGAAGAATAATTCTTTTTAGGGAATAAATTATTGTATAGCTTTGTCTAATAATCAAAAACAAGCATTTCAAGTGAAGGATCGTACAGGGATGACGGACATGGAGCTGGTAAAACTGGCCGGAGAGGGCGATGATCACGCATTTGGTTTGATTGTTTCCAGGTATGAGGAACAGATTGCCCGTACGGTAAAAGGTATGCTGGGTGAAACAGATGGGGCAGAAGATGTTGGACAGGAAACTTTTATAAGATTTTACCGTTCCCTTAAAAAGTACAGGGGCGATGCAGCGCTGGGAACCTATTTATCGAGAATTGCGATAAATTTATCGCTTAATGAGTTGAATAAGCGTAAGAAAACAATATCGCTTTTTAAAAAAGACCATGAAAGCGGAGCAGGAGAAGTGCTTTATCCGGTGAATGAACCGGAAAGGAATGACGCCAAAGAAATAGTTGACAAAGCTTTGCAAAAACTGGATCCGGGACAACGCAGCGTGGTGGTGCTCAGGCTTCTTCAGGGATACAGCACAAAGGAAACAGCAAAAATTCTGGATTTACCTCTGGGCACAGTATTGTCAAGGTTATCCAGGGCACAGAAAAATTTAAAAGAAATATTAACACCTCTAATATAACAACCATGATCAGTGATAAAACATTGAACCTTTTGATCCGGTCTTTTGATGAAGATCTGGAACCTGCAGAAAGGAGCCTTCTTGACAAGGCGCTGTCGGAATCAAAGGAGCTCAGGGAAGAAAATGAGAAACTAAGGGAGATGAGAGGGCTTTTGTCATCAACATCCTACTCATTTGGTTCCGGGTTTAAGGATAAATTAATGGAAAAGCTGCAACAGGAGAAAGGACCTGTTTTGCTCCGGCCCGATTTTAACCGGGCATTGCACAATGGTTTCAAAAAAGTGTTGCTCACCGGTGTGGCCGTCATTGTTCTATTACTTTTGTCGGTTTATCTTACAGAAGGTTCATTTGATGTTTTTACAGGGGAAGGGCTGACATCGGATGAGAATCTGATCAGTTATATTATTTATGAAGATTTTAACGAGTAGAAATAATGAAAACAAAGTCTATCCTTATTTTATTAGCTACATTAATCATTGGGTTTTTCCTCGGTTGGCTGAGTTCATCTATTGTGATGCACAGAAAAGTAAAAGAAATACGTGCATATTCATCTTATGACGGGATCAGACGTACCGTGATCAGTAAAATAAATCCTACTGCTGAACAAAGGAAAAAAATTGAGCCTGTTGTTGAGAAATACTCCAGGGAAAACCTGGATTTAAGAAAGAAATACATGAAGGAATTTCTTGAAGTACGGGATGAATTCCACAAGGAGTTATTTCCGCTGTTAACTGATGAGCAAATTCAAAACATTGAACGATCCAGGCACCGGTCGCCTTCCACCAGAGGGAGGGGACATGGGCCTCATTACAAAAACCGGCCATCGGATAGTTCAGGAACGGGTCCGGGCCCCCGGTTTAAAAACCGGAATCTGGATGTACCATAAAAGATGACTCATCAGTAGATTAAATATTAAACCGCCTTTGTGCGGTTTTTTTGATTTTGGAGAAACCTGCAGGAGAAATTTTGTAAAATGAACCGGAGAGATCATCGACGGTAAACCATTACCAATTTGGTTAGTGAAGTTTCATTGGATATCAAAAATGCCAGGCATTATTTTTAGTATTAGCAAGATTAATTTGGTTTAAACACAATTATTTATAAGATACAGATTGACTGAAAGTGTTTTTTAAGTACCTTTACCTGTCAAAAGTAAGGTAAATAGATTTTTATTATCCTGAAAAGTGAAACATAAACCAAACATCACCCTATTAAAAGATTTTCATCGTGGATATCCTGTTATTGCTCTTCATTTTGATTTTAATCAGGAGATAATCAACAAGGTAAAGAATATTCAGGGAGCAACATGGAGTCAAAGTAAAAAGTATTGGTATTTTCGAAAAGACAGTTTTAATTTGAGTAAACTTTTTGAGGCAATAAATCCAATAGCGTATCTTGATTATTCGATATTAAATTCAAATAGCAGAGAGGAACATGTAGAACAGAAGCCGAAAAGGGTTCTTAAATCTATGGTTAAGATACCGGATGAGTATTTGAATATGTTGGATCAAAAACGTTACAGTGAAAATACAAAGATCATTTATTTAAATTATTTTGGGGATTACATGCGATATTTTAGCAATAGGATTCTGGAAGAGATAACTACTGAAGAAATTAATGCTTATATATTGGAATTAATACGAACTAAAAATATATCGGCCAGTCAGCAAAACCAGCGTATCAATGCCATAAAGTATTATTATGAGAAGGTTTTGGGAAATGATAAAACGATTTATAATATTGAAAGGCCAAAAAAATCAAAGATATTGCCAAATGTATTATCAACTACTGAAATTAAGCTGATGATTGATAGGACAAGTAATATTAAGCACAAATGCATTATCAGTATATTATACTCAGCTGGTTTACGAAGAAGTGAGTTAATAAATATGAAGGTAACCGATATTTTATCGGATCAAATGCAGATAAAAATACGTAACAGTAAGGGAAATAAGGATCGTTATGTTGGTCTTTCAAAACATTTATTGGAGTTATTGAGAGTATATTACAAGGAATACAAACCACAAGTTTGGTTAATTGAGGGGAATAAGGGAGGTCAATATAGTGGGGCGAGTATTTTAAAAGTTGTTAAGAATTCTGCAATAAAAGCAAAAATTGCACGACAGGTAACACCACATATGCTTCGTCATTCATTTGCTACACATCATTTGGAAAGTGGCACCGATTTACGATACATTCAAGAGTTTCTTGGGCATCACAGTTCTAAGACTACAGAAATATACACTCACGTGGCGAAAACTGATTTTGGGAGATTTAAAAATCCTTTAGATGAAATATACAGCGACAACAACAAGAAATAAAAAGGTAAGCATACAACACCTATTTGGGACAATAAGCGTACCTCTACACTCAATAATGAAGAAATATAATGACCAGTAACTATATACGTACGTTACCTGCAAAGCTAAGAGATTGAAATAGCAAGAAATTAATCAAAATGAAAAAACTAATATTACTACTTCTGGTCCTAAATATTATTCTGATAAGCTGCAATGACCATGTAGAAAAGGGGAAAAGGTGGTCAGCTGAAAAAGCTAGTGCTTGGTATGACAAACAGCCATGGCTGGTGGGTTGCAATTTCGTGCCCAGTACAGCCATCAACCAGTTGGAAATGTGGCAGGAAGATACTTTTGATCCTGAAACAATTGACCGGGAATTAGGCTGGGCTTCAAAACTAGGTTTTAACGTAGTTCGGGTTTATCTACACGATTTGGCCTATGAGCAGGATCCGGATGGTTTCTTAAATCGAATCGATCAATATTTAGAAATTGCTGATTCGCATGGAATCAAGACTATGTTTGTGATTTTCGATGACTGTTGGTTGGATGATCCCAAATCCGGCCAACAGCCAGAACCATGGACCGGCGTGCATAATTCTGGCTGGCTCGAAAGCCCAGGCTTACCACAACTTAAACGATATCCTACTGACGAAAACCTTCGTTTGAGACTTGAGAAATATGCAAAGGCAGTAATGAACCGTTTTGATGAAGATAAACGTGTATTGATGTGGGACCTCTATAATGAACCTGGCGGATGGTGGTACCGTCGTGGCGACAAACCAGGAGAATTCGAAAAAGGACTAACAGATTCACTTTGCCTTCCCCTTTTAAATGATGTTTATAGCTGGGCTCGTCAGGTTGATCCATCTCAACCCATAACTACATGCTGGAATCGAGGGGAGCATGAGGTTGATGCTGCATTCAACAAGGCAGATGTAGTCACTTTCCATAGCTACGGAAGTATATCTTATCTTGAGAATCTTATACAGAAACTGCGAGAAGGGGCACCGGATCGTCCAATTATTTGCACAGAATATTTGAACCGTAGTGGTGATTGCCGGTTTCAGAACTATCTGCCGATATTAGCGGAACAAAAAATCGGGGCAATTAACTGGGGACTGGTAGCGGGTAAAACCAACACCATGTGGCCCTGGAGGTCCTGGGAAAAACCTGATCAGGAGGAGCCAAAGGAATGGCACCACGATATTTTACGACAGGATGGTACTCCCTTTGATAAGGAAGAAACCGCGTTTATCCAATCCATCATAAAGCAAGAAAGAAAAACGCTCAGCAGGTAACAATGTATATAAAAAATAAGCGAGATAGCAGTATTATAGAGGCTTGTAGCTCGTTTGAACATTCTTGTAAATTGAAGGATTTGTGCTTCGAAATCGCTTACTTTTCATATACTTAACGTTAGTGTGCCACGATGCTGAGTTAATCCAGCAGGTGCAAATCCTGTCAGGACAATTGACTGTTCACCCTGAAGAAAAACGAACAGATAACTCCGT
>JANTGF010000091.1 GCA_024763075.1 Bacteroidales bacterium
TTGGTTGCTCCTATTTATAAAGATGAATTAACAAACAAAATTACTTTGCCAAAAGGAAAATGGAGATACTGGTTCGATGATAAAAAAGTGATTGAAGGTCCTGCAACTTTCGAACAGGATTTCCCGATGGATGAATTTCCTGTATTTATTTTAGAAGGAGCCATCATCCCTATGAATATTAAAAGATCATATACAGGAATTGGTGATGATAATTCCAAAGCTTATCTGACCTTTGTGATCTACCCTGAAAAGACCAATGATTTTACTGTTTATGATCCTGAAAACAGGGAAAGCACGACCATCACTGTTGTGCAAACAAAAGAATCCGTCGGGGTTAGTTTTAAAGGGAAAAAGAAATCCCATATCCTGAGAATAAATTTAGTATCAAAACCACAATCCATCCGTCTGGATAATAAAGTGTTGTCAGATTCCCTGGATTATCATTTTGACAAGGAAAAACACAAGCTGATTATCAAAACAGATGAATATTCCACCGGTGAATATTTAATCACCAAATAATTATGCTATCAAATATTTCCGAGTTTTAATAAAAAGAACTAATTTTAATAAATTAAATCCCTGAATCAAATGAGAAAATTTCAAATCCTAAACTTATCCCTACTTGCACTATTCATTATTGCATCAAATGCATGCTGTAGTAAAAGCAGGGACCAGGAAAAAGAAAACACCAAAATTAGCTGGGCTGAAAAATTAGGCTATCCAGCAGGTAAAAAAGTCATTATACTACATGCCGATGATGCAGGAATGTGCGAAGAAGCCAATATTGCCGCTTCTCATTTACTTGAAAACAACTACATTCAATCTGCAGCAGTCATGGCCCCCTGTCCGAATGCTGACGAATTTATTCAATGGGCGATTGATCATCCAAAAGCCGATGTGGGAATGCATCTTACCCTGACAAGTGAATGGAAAAATTATCGCTGGGGTCCGGTTTCTCCTGCTAAAGAAGTTCCCGGACTGGTTGATCCGGACGGGATGTTGTGGCACGAGGTTCCGGATGTTGTTATGCACGCTTCAGCAGAGGAGGTTGAGAAAGAAATTCGTGCCCAGATTGATAAGGCCATCGCCATGGGATACAGACCTGACCACATTGATACACACATGGGTACGCTTTACGGAAGTCCGGCCTATGTTGAAGTATTTTTTAAGGTTGCTGAAGATTACGGGATTCCGGCCAATGCAATTGACCTTTCGGATTCACTGGTTGCCGACAGATTCAAAAAAGAAGGCTATCCGATTGATGATAATGTAATCGGGCTGGTTGCAAATTATTCACTTCCCAAGCTGGATAATTTTACCAGTGCACCCCGAGGAGTTACCTATGAAGATAAAATCAACAATTTTAAGACTTTGATAAAAGCACTGCCTCCGGGCCTGACTGAAATTATTTTCCATCCCTCAGTAGAAACGGATAATCTCAAGACAATTACCAATTCATGGCAACAACGGGTTTGGGAAGCCAAAATGTTTGCTGACCCTGATTTGATTCAGTTTTTTAAGGATGAAGGCATCATCTTCACAAACTGGAAAGAAATAATGAAACGATTTAATGACAAAAAATAGATTTTTCATGAGAACAACTACTGTCATTCTTACGGGTTTAATTATCGGGATTTTTATTTCAGCCTGTAATACAACCCAACCTAAGTCAGACAAAACCTCAAATTTAAAATCCGGACAAACCGGATGGATTTCTTTGTTCAACGGGAAAAACCTGGATGGATGGACGGTCAGAGGAAATGCGAACTGGCTTGTAAAAGACGGCGTTTTGACCGGCACATCTGAAAAAGGAACCGGCCATATCTATGCTGATCCGGTTCTTAGTGACCTTGAAGTTAAAGGCATGTTCAGGATCACCGACCTGGGTGGCGGTGCCAACAGCGGATTGTATTTCAGGGCAAATCCACCAGCAGATAATCCGGAAAGCTATCCCAACGGATATGAAGCACAAATTTGCCACAACCAGAAAGCATATACCGGATGGCTTTGGAAACCGGGAAAACCAACCGGAAAAGCCGATACACTATTAACCAAAGACGGTGAATGGTTCTCCATGAAAGTCAGGGCTGTGGGTAGTAAACTACAAATCTGGGTAAATGATCAGCTTGTTATGACTTATGAAGATGATGAATACAAAAAAGGCCATTTTGCCATCCAATGCCACAACCCGGGAATGGTTATTGAAGCTAAGGAGATATATTACAAAGATTTAAGTAAATAAAAAAGAGGAAATGCAACGGATGAAAGTATTGCTTGCAGGAATTATTTTTTCTTTATTGCCACTTCAGCTTTTCGCTAAAAGTATTAAAGCAAATGTTGCTGAGATAAAGCTTACACCTCCGCTGGAAATAGCTTATACCCTTGGCGGATACGGTGCCCGCATGAGTAAACCCGCAAAAGGTGTACATGATGATATCCGGGCAAAAGCATTGGTTCTGGAAGACGGAAGTAAAAAATACGCCATAATTACGTTGGACATATTAGGTCTTCCTCCAAATGTAAAACCACAGCTTATTGCAAAGTTAAACAGAAAAGAGTGGACAGAAGAAAATATCCTGTTTCTTCCTTCCCACGCTCATACCAGTCTGGAGATGTTTGCCTTAAATGACAAAAATATTTTTGGTATCCCTCCCATTGGAATCTTTCAGCCTGAACTACTGGAATATGTAGTAAATTCTTTGGTTCAACTGATTGAACTGGCTGATCAAAATTTACAAACTGTAAAAATCGGGACAGGCAGTAAGCAAATTGAGGGGATGAACCGGAACAGAAGAGGGCAGCCATATAATGATAATAATCTTACAGTTACACGGATTGACTATTTGAGCGGAAAACCAATGGTCATACTTGTTAACTGGACAGGGCATCCTACCATTATGGATGAAAATGATATGTATGTATCGGCTGGATGGCCCGGATATTTGCAACGGGAGCTGGAAGCGTGGGTTGGAAAAAATGTGATTGCAATGTATTACAATGGTGCAGAAGGTGACCAGTCAGTTATTGCAAAAAGTGCGGGTAGTCATTATGAAAAAGCCGAAAATTACGGGCGGGAAATGGCCATTAAAGCCATGGATATTTATAAACAAATTACGCCTGTTGAAGAAACCGGATTTAGTTTTAATTATCAGCTTATTCAACTACCGGAACGGAAAGCTCATCCCGGTTTTATGGAAACCGGCGGTAAGGAGTACGGATTGAATGAACAAAATGTCCAGGCCCTGCTTGAACAGGTTTTCCCGGAAAAAACATCTGTGGCTGCATTTAAACTGGGTGATTTACTTATTTTGGGAATTCCCGGAGAGATGATTGCAGAACTCGGCCTGGAAATAAAAAACAAATTGAAAGCAGAAGGTGTAAAATATCCGGTTATCGGTGGTTTGGCAAATCAATGGGTCAGCTATATCCTGAGTGAAAAGGAATATGGGAAAAGCGGTTATGAAGCAAGCGTTAGTTTTTATGGAAAAGACCTGGGAAATGTTATGGTAAAAGCCGGACTCAGTACTGCACAACCACTCATAAAATAAATGTACCAATGAAACGAACATGAACTTTTTTAATCAAAAGTTTACACACGAAAATGATTTAAACAAGTTCATGAGAGAACGGAGTGGTTACATCTGTTCTTAAATTTTTAGATAACTTGTAACCGAGTAATTAAAAATTTTAAACAGATGAAAAAGTTCCTGGTTTTCCTTTTTTTTCTTTCCCAGATATTTCTGAATGCCTGTACGCAGGAAAATAATAAGGATACAGATGCTCCCGTGGCTCCCAGAGGATACCGGAATGAAACCTTCCTGAAAATAGCCTATGCCATGGGATTTCTTGATCTCATTGAAACAAAACCTGCAATACCTGAAAGTATTTTAGAATATAAGGACATCACATACAAGCAAATTGACAGTATTGATCTGAAACTGGATATTTATAAACAAAAAAATCTCACCAAAGCCACGCCGGTTCTTATTTTTATCCACGGTGGCGGATGGTCAAAGGGCAAAAGATCCGATTACTTACCATATTTGATTGATTTTGCTGAAAAAGGCTATGTAACAGCAACAATTTCCTATCGTCTTTCAAAAGTGGCTCATTTCCCGGCTGCACTGGAAGATGTTAAATGTGCGGTAAGATGGATTCGAAAAAACGCTTCTGAATATGGGATTGATCCGGACAAAATTGCTGTAATCGGAGGTTCCGCAGGAGGGCATCTGGCTCTGATGCTTGCCTATACAAGTGACAATGAGTTTTCTGACGAATGTCCTGACTCGGTAAGCAGCCGTGTAAATGCGGTGGTTGATATCTATGGCCCGGTTGACTTAACCACACCCTATGCACAGAATCGCCCCGAAAGCACCTCTTTTCTGGGTAAAAGTTATGATGAAGATCCTGTCCTTTTTAAAGAAGCATCCCCTCGATTTCATATCAGCAGGGATGACCCGCCAACTCTTATTTTTCATGGCACCATTGATTCACTTGTACCTGTCAGTCAGTCGGATTCATTGCATAAATGGCTAAATAAAGCAGGTATTCCCAATGAATATCATAGGTTAAAAGGCTGGCCCCATACCATGGATATCTCAAAAAAGGTAAATAATTATTGCCAGTATTATATGGATGCCTTTTTTGAAAAGTATTTACGATCCGGCATAAATCAACCCTGACATTACTGCAATTTATTTATCCGCCTTGTTCATTCCGGAGTAAAATGACCTGTTTGGATCCTGCCAAATCGGGACAAGTTTCATATTAGACAGAGGGAAGGAAAGCTAATTTTTCGGGATAATGGTTCCGGGATAATTTTATACTTTTACCAAAAAATCACAAATATGAACATTTCATCAAACTTTGACGGTGGGAATATACAGGTTATTTCCAAAGACTCTATGGATGATATCCGCTTAAAAATCCGGAAAGATACCAACTCCGATTTTTTTCAGTGGTTTTATTTTCGTCTTCAGGGGGCTGAAGGTTATCCGTGTAAAATGAGAATACTGAATGCTGCTCAGTCATTTGTTCCCGAGGGTTGGAAAGATTATAATGCTGTTGCATCCTACGACCGTAAAAACTGGTTCAGGGTTCCCGCTTCTTTTGACGGGCAGGTGCTTACAATTGAACATACTCCTGAGTATAATTCAGTGTTTTATGCATACTTCGTACCATATTCTTATGAAAAGCATTTTGATTTAATTCATTCATCACAAATATCCCCGCTTTGCGTCGCAGAACATATTGGGAAAACTGTGCAGGGGCGGGATATTGATTTGCTGACTGTTGGCTACCCAGGAAAAGACAAGAAAAAGATCTGGATCATCGCCAGGCAGCACCCCGGAGAAACCATGGCTTCATGGTTCATAGAAGGCCTCATGAAAAGATTGATCGATACCAGTGATGCTGTTTCAGCTAAGGTTTTGCAGAAAGCGGTATTTTATATCGTGCCAAATGTAAATGTGGATGGAAGTATTTTAGGTAACATACGGGTAAATGCTGCCGGTATAAATTTAAACCGGGAATGGGCCAAACCCGATAAGGAAAAAAGTCCGGAAGTTTATTTTATACTTCAGAAGATGGAAGAAACAGGTGTGGATCTGAACCTGGACATCCATGGTGATGAAGAATTACCATACAATTTTGCATCTTCGATTGACGGAATACCCGGTTTCAATAAAAAACTGGCTGAGCTTCAAAGTAAGTTTCTCTTAAGCTGGGAAGAAATAAACCCGGATTTCCAGACAGAATACGGATATGCAAAAGATGAACCGGGTAAAGCAAATCTGAATATCTGTTCCAAACAAATCGCACAGAGATTTGAATGTTTATCCTTGACCATTGAAATGCCCTTTAAGGATAATAATGATATTCCAAATCCTCACACTGGCTGGTCACCTGAAAGATCTGCCAGACTGGGAGAATCTGTTGTAGGTGTCATTTTAAAAGTGGTAGATGATCTACAGTAGATTTTGCCGGACAAAAAGACATTGTAAACAATTGATTCATGAATTACTTAATTACGGTAGTGTTAAGTCAATTTTATTATGACGTTACTATTTGTTCATTTCGAAGGAAGTATAACTGAGAAATCTTTGAATTAAAGGAGATTTCTCACCATCGTGCCTCAAGTTCGAAATGACAGATTAAATTTGACTTGACAGTAGTTTTAGCAAAGCAACCCGGGTTCAGGGAAAATGTTATTAAAAATAAAACAGAAAAAAGTGAATCTGGATTATAAAAAGGCTTCTTTATTAAAAATTCCGGCATTTTTTTAGCTGTTCTTTGCGTTACCTTTTCAGAATTCATTAATTTTGGAGTTTTTGGAGTCAGAAATTTCAGGTTTTTAATTTTAAATAAATTTAAATGGTTACAACAAAAAAGTTAAAGGGAGTTATTGCAATTTTAACCGGCGGCGGGGATGTTCCCGGATTGAATCCTGCCATACGGGCAATCACCATCAGAGCCAACCGGGAAGGGTATAAGGTAATTGGTCTCAGAAGAGGCTGGGCTGGTATTACTGAATTGATCAGGGATAAAAAAGCAGATAACAGCAACAATTTTGTATTACTTACAGATGATATTGTGAATAAAGCAGGCCGGACGGGAGGTACTTTTTTACATTCTTCCAGAACACGGCCAAGTCATATGCCGAAAGAAAAAGTGCCCGATCATCTTAAACCCGATTACAATAAAGAAGTGAATGATCTGACACCGGAAATTATTAAAAACCTGGAATGGCTGGGAGTTGATTACCTCATTCCCATTGGTGGTGATGATACGCTAAGCTATGGTGTTCGTTTGTACCAGGAAGGCGTAAAGGTTGTTGCCATTCCAAAAACCATGGATAACGATGTACCAGGCACCGACTATTGCATCGGCTTCAGTACCTGCGTTACCCGTACCATTATGATGACCAATAACCTTAGGACCTCTGCAGGGTCTCATGAGAGGATTCTTGTAATGGAAGTCTTTGGAAGATACGCAGGCTTCACAGCCATGTTGCCTACTATGGCCGGAGCAGCCAACAGATGTGTTATTCCGGAATACCGGTTTGACATTGAACATCTTACTGAGCTATTGGTTCATGACAGAAATATTAACACCAGCAAATATTCTGTTGTTCTCGTCTCTGAAGGAGCTATGTTTAAAGGAGGAGAAATGGTTTTCCAGGATAGTGAAAGAGATATGTTTGGTCATGCAAAACTGGGTGGAATCGGAGATTTGGTTTCTGCCGAAATTAAGGAGCACTCTGCCAAATATAATAATGGCCGTACCATCAATGTAATTAATCAAAAACTGGGCTATCTCGTACGCGGAGGCGATCCCGATGCCATTGATTCAATTGTTCCTATGGCTTACGGAAACCTTGCACTTGATTTAATTTTAAATGGTTTTTACGGGAGGCTGGTTGTCCTCAAAAACGGACGGTATGATGATGTTCCACTGGAAGTTGTTACCAGCTCCAAGAAAGTTATCAATCTGGAAAAATATTACAATATTAAGCGCTTAAGGCCTCATTACCACCGATTTGAAATGAAGCCATTATTCCTGATGGCAGCGGACAGTTAAGGTCTTCAAGATTATAAATTGTTTAACCTGCCCTGCTTTTTTTAAGCGGGGCATTTTTAACTCTATATTATGGATGAAGAAACCCGTTTTGAGAAACGATACCTTGACAAGGATCTTCCCTGGGATGTTAAAAGAAGGGACTTTAATCTGGCAAATCTGGTGGAAGACGGAACAATTACCCCATGCAAAGTATTGGAAGTAGGTTGTGGGACGGGAGACAATGCTATCTATCTTGCGAAAAAATCTTTTCAGGTGACAGCCTGTGATGCTTCAAAAACGGCAATCTCCATGGCTCGTGAAAAAGCACAGAAAAAAGGAGTAAATATTATGTTCCACAAATTGGATTTTCTTAAAGAAGAAGTACCCGGAGCACCGTTTGATTTTATATTTGACCGTGGCTGCTTTCACAGTTTTGACCTGAAAGAGGAAAGAAGTCTTTATGCAAATAATGCTGCCCTTTTGCTGCAAAACGATGGATTATGGTTATCACTTATCGGAAGTGCCGACGATGTGATGCGCACAACCGGACCCCCAAAGCACTCAGCACAAGATATAGTAGAGGCCGTAGAACCATTTTTTGAAATCAGGTTTCTAAAAGCAAGCCATTTTGATTCCGATCAGGTACCTCCTGCCAGGATATGGGTTTGCCTGATGCAAAAAAGAAAAATGCCGGTATAAAACCTGTAAATTTACTTTACTACAGGCTGATTTTCCGGATCTCTTCCAGATATCGTGAACGCAGTTCATTTAAAAAGCTAATTTCCATATCCTTACGATAGATCCTCACCACATCCATCACATCTTTTAAATAGATCATCCCCTGTGCGGCATCAAAATTCGAATCACTGATATTATTCTTAATAAAATAGGTGATCTTTTCAAAAACCCTCCAGCTCAGATGTACCGGTACCTCAAGGTAAGACATAAGCGGATTATCATTGTCCAGAAAAATGCCCTCCTGAACCTCGGTTAGCTCAAAATGCTTTGATACCTTTATGAGTCCTTCATTATTATAGTTTTTCTTTTTCATGAAAAAGAAGCCCTCATCTATGAACCATTTTTGTAATTCAGGTATTTTCTCAAAACTATCCAGTTCTTTTATCCGGATGGCAGATAATTTTTGATTAAAAATAAAGAGTTCTGCCGGCCTTGCCCCAAATTTCAACTGACAATTCTGCCTTATTTTTACGGCTGCACGACTCACATCATCATAAGTTAAAGATTTCCTTGTAACCAGAAACAGGTGGTGTGGTTTTAAGCTGGAAGGCACATTTTTCCCGTGATAACCGGGAAAGGGTTCAAAATTCTCCAAAACAAAAGTATTTTCCAGAATATTAGACTTTATGGTATGGAGCAATTCCACTTTTGTGATATGTCCTACTGTGGAAATAAGCACTTTATTTTCCATGTTTTAAGATTTATATAACATCAATTTTTACAAATATAAAAAAATATAGGTTGGTTCCAAAGGACTTTCCCATTCAAAAAGTTGGCAAACTGTTTCTAAATCCCGGTTTTACCCTGCAGAAATATTTGGATCAGCAAATACAACCCTTCTAATACATCTAAATAACATCGAATTGTGAATTTCCCGGCTCACAATCATATAAAAGTTGTATTTTTGCAGGAATTTATAAAAACACAAAAGATAAATACAATGCAGAGACGAGAAAAAATAAGAGAATTATTGAAAACCGGAGATATTGGAAGAGAAGTGGAAGTGAAAGGATGGGTGAGAACAAAGCGGGGAAACAATAAGATCGCTTTTATAGCAATGAACGATGGCTCTGTAATTCATAATATACAGGTGGTTGCGGATATTGCCAATTTTGATGCAGAGGTAATTAAATCAATTTCAACAGGTGCCTGTCTGCGGGTTACAGGAGTCCTGGCAGAATCTATGGGAAAAGGACAGAGTGTTGAGATTCAGGCAAAAGAGATTGAAGTTTATGGTCTGGCAGATTCCTCAACCTATCCGCTTCAAAAAAAGGGACACAGCCTTGAATTTTTACGTTCCATTGCTCACTTAAGGCCACGAACAAATACTTTTGGAGCTGTTTTCAGAATCAGACATGCACTGGCTTTTGCCATTCACAATTATTTCAATGAGATGGGATTTTATTATCTGCATACCCCCATCATTACCGGATCGGATGCAGAAGGAGCCGGTGAAATGTTCCGGGTTTCAATTCTTGATCCTAAAAATCCACCTTTGAAAAAGAATGGAGAAGTCGATTTTTCAGAAGATTTTTTCGGCAGGGAAACAAACCTGACAGTTTCCGGACAGCTGGAAGGTGAACTCGGGGCGCTGGCATTATCACAGATATACACTTTTGGCCCTACATTTCGTGCTGAGAACTCAAACACACCCAGGCATCTTGCAGAATTCTGGATGATTGAGCCTGAAATGGCATTTTATGATATCACGGATAACATGGATCTTGCAGAAGATTTCCTGAAATATCTGGTAAAGTATATCCTGGAAAACAACATGGATGACCTGGAGTTTTTAAATAAAATGTATGACAATGAACTGATTGAAAGGCTAAAATCAATCGTATCTGATGAATTTGTAAGAATTGGATATACCGAAGCTATTGAAATACTGGAAAAATCAGGTAAAAATTTTGAATTTCCGGTGAAATGGGGTGTTGATCTTCAGTCGGAACACGAAAGGTATCTTGTAGAACAGCACTTTAATAAGCCGGTAATTCTAACTGATTATCCTTCGGAAATCAAAGCCTTTTATATGAAACAAAATGAGGACAGGAAAACTGTAAGAGCCATGGATGTTTTATTTCCCCGCATTGGAGAAATCATCGGGGGGTCTCAGAGGGAAGAAAACTATGAAAAGCTTGAAGGCAGGATAAAAGAGCTGGGAATACCCATGAAAGACCTTTGGTGGTACCTTGAAACCCGAAAATTTGGTTCTGCACCTCACAGCGGATTTGGACTGGGTTTTGAGCGTATGGTGTTATTTGTGACAGGCATGAGTAATATCAGAGATGTGATACCCTTTCCCAGAACTCCTAAAAATGCAGATTTTTAAAAGGGGACTTCAACTGATTTATTCAGTTCATAGATTGTTTTATAAAAAGGCCAAAAAAGATGAGTATTTATTACAAAGCTTTTATTGATTTAGAATTTATAGTTTTCTTTTTGATTAGATATTAAAGAATTATTAGTATTTTGCATAATGAAAAAGCCCATAGAATAGTTGTGCAATGTTAAAACAGAGATTACAACAGAAATTACTTCAACGATTATCTCCGCAGCAGATCCAGATGATTAAGCTGTTGGAGATTCCGACTATTGAGCTGGAACAAAGGATCAAGAAGGAAATTGAAGAAAATCCTGTTTTAGATACAACTCCCCAGGAATCTGACCAGGATTCAAATAAAGATGATGAAGTAAAGGAATCGGATATTGGAAATGACCAGGAAGAATTCTCCTTATCTGATTATATGAATGATGAGGATATTCCAAGTTATAAACTTAGTTCCGGAAATTACTCTAAAGATGAAAAAAGAGCGGAAATTCCTTTTTCTGTGGGAGATACCTTTTACGATCATCTGGAAGCTCAACTGGGACTGAGAAGGCTTACTGAAAAGCAACAGGTCATTGGCAAGTATATCCTTGGGAACATTGATGAGGATGGATATCTAAGAAGAAAGCCTGAAAATATTGTAGATGATATTGCATTCACCATAAATATTTCCGTTACCGAGGATGAAGTGTTGGATGTTTTGCATATTATTCAGGATTTTGACCCCCCGGGTGTGGCTGCGCTGGATCTTCAGGAATGTTTGCTTTTGCAGATTGAAAGAAAAGATCTGGATGATCCCATAGTTAAACTTGCCAGGCAAATCCTTAAAAACTTCTTTAATGAATTTACGAAAAAACATTACGAGAAGATTATCACCCGACTGAATATTACGGAAGATCAGCTCAGGGAAGCTATGGAGGAAATCATAAAGCTCAACCCAAAGCCCGGAAGCAGTTACAGCGATCCTCTAAATAAAACCATCCAGCATATTGTTCCTGATTTTATTGTGGACTCCGGTAACGGTGAATTACAACTTTCACTGAATTCCCGTAATGTGCCTGATCTTCATATCAGCAAAAGATATGCAGACATGCTGGAGTCCTATAAAAGTAACAAAGATGGCCATTCCAAAGCTCAGAAAGAAGCCGTTAGTTTTGTACGGCAGAAACTTGACTCAGCCAAGTGGTTTATTGATGCCATCAGGCAAAGGCAGAATACACTTATGTTAACCATGCAGGCCATTCTTGAATATCAGCGTGCCTTCTTTGAAGATGAAGATGCCGTAAAACTGAGGCCAATGATCCTGAAAGACATTGCAGAAATGACCAACCTGGATATTTCGACAATCTCCCGGGTAGCCAATAGTAAATATGTGCAAACTCCTTACAACATTTATCCTTTGAAATATTTCTTTTCAGAAAGTATGACAAATGAGGACGGCGAGGAAGTTTCAACCAGGGAAATTAAAAAGATCCTCAGGGAATGTGTGGAGAACGAGGATAAGAAAAAACCCGTAACAGACGAGAAGCTGGCAACCATTCTGAAGGAAAAGGGATATCGTATTGCCAGGAGGACAGTTGCCAAGTACAGGGAGCAATTGAATATTCCGGTAGCCCGTTTACGAAAGGAACTGTAATTTTATGGAAAAACGTATTGCTCAAATTATATCAATTCTCTTTCATCCTGTTTTTCTTACATTTTACGGTTTGATCATCCTTTTTCATTCGGGGCTGTATATTTCTTTGCTATCTCCGGCTTTAAAAAAATGGATCTATCTGGTTGTTGGAATTAATACGGCTATTATTCCTTTAAGTCTTACTCCCTTATATCTCAACAAAAAGATTATCAATTCTATCAAAATGGATAGTGTCCAGGAGAGAGTGATCCCCCTGGTTGTCAGTACTTTTTTATTTTATCTCACCTACTTTTTACTTAGCCGGTTCAAAGCCCCTGATATTATTCGCATTTATATTCTTACCGGTGCGATTGCGTTATTTGGGGCGGTGATTATCTCATGGAAATGGAAAATTTCGCTGCACATGCTTGGTTTGGGTGCCCTTACGGGAGTAATACTGGCCATCTCTTTACGATTCGGGTTGAACCTGAATTTATTTTTAATTGTAATCGTTTTGGTTTCAGGCCTTACAGGCTTTGCCAGGTTAAAACTGGAAGCTCATTATCCCTCCCAGATTTATACCGGGTATCTTTTTGGTTTCCTGCTTACCGGCAGTCTGTTGCTTTTTTTGTTCTAAAATATCATTCCAATATTAAAAGAGTTAAAAATAAAATAAGTCAAAAGTTGTAAATGCCTTTACATGAGAGGCCTGCATCTTAAAGGCCTGGTCCAACCCTCCTTCTCCCCTAAATTCGGGATACGGCGGGCAGACAAAATTTAAAACTCAATTGAGGGTGGTTAATCATCGGAAATTCATGTTACAAAAGGCAGTAAGAATTAATCTTACTGCCTCTTTTTTTGGCTCAACTGAGCCTTAAATCCTATTATGTTAACAGCTGGGTTTTCATTTCTTTTGTATATTAATCCTTTTATTATTGACGTAATCAAAACTCATTGAGAGAAAGAATATAATACAGAGCCATGCAAAATAATCTCCTAAAAATGAATAAATTGTTTTTTGTCCTTTTACAGGCACATCTGAATATAAAATTACTTCATCGGTCTTAAAAAAGTCATTAGATGATAAAAGTTGTCCTTTATAATTAAAGGAAGCAGAAAATCCTTTTAATGTTGACCTAACCATGTTAAAACCATTTTCAACGCCCCTTAAAGATGCTACGTAGGTGTGATATGGCGAAATTTCTTTCCAGTCGCTGCCTGGCACTAACATAATATCAATATTCATTTTGCCAGCTTGACTAATCAAGGAAGGAAAATCCATATCGAAGCAAATGACTGAACTAATTCTTCCATATGGAGAATCAAAATATCTTATAATTCCATCTCCAGAGTCACATTCACCAGGATAAGTAGGCTTTGCCTTATGATATGTAAATAGGGTTTCTCCTGTAGGAGAAATCCAGGTTATTTTGTTTTCAGGATTTTCAATAGAATTTTTTGCAGGTATTACATTTATAGGAATTCCTATGTAAATACTATCACGTATTGCAATTGTTTTAGCTTCTTCGATGAAGTTATTTTCTTTACCAACGGGCAAACTGATGATTGTTTCTCTTCCAAACACAATTTTAGCTCCTGAAGAAGCAGCTATTTTACAATTCCGTAAAAACCCTTGATTTGACTGTTCAACCAAAGAATCAAAATTCGATGTCATGCGATGTTGATACTCTTCTTTTGTGCTGTTTATTGAAGCAATTCTTACTGTTGGTGAATTAATTTTTGTTGACAATCTATATTGTCCCCAAATAATTACTAAAATAAAAGGGATACCAAATATTAAAAATGCTGAACAAATTTTTTTTTTATCAAACGAATTGTCCCAGAGCCAATTTATTATTGATGCAGTCCACAGAATCAGAAATGTTACCCCCCAAATACCAGTTATTGAGACAATCTGTAATAAAGGCAATGCTGATTGAGTGTGTACTAAAGTCCCATATGAACCTGATGGATTAGTCAATATGGTAATATAATCCATTATTACATAAACGGCGGGGAGTATTAAAGTAGAAACAATTCCTTTGAATTTTTGAGTGAAAATTCGGTCAATAAAAAAGTAAATGAAGTAAATACGCTCATCATAAAGGCAAGGAGGTAATAGAAAAATCCTGTCATGGGCATCATACCTTTCCAGACGAAAATGTTTGACACCCAACCAGCAAGAACAATTATTAAAAATCCTTTTAATGGTTTTTGAAATCGTAAAAAGCGAATTAGAAATACAGGTGCTATAAATGCTGCTAACGAAAAAACCCATTTACCGTTAAAAAAGAGAAGGAAAACAAATCCAATTAACAAATAGAGGTAAGAATATTGTGTTTTTCTTTTATTCATAATTTTCCCCATTGCTCATATTTTATAACTAGTCGATTTAGTAGATACATTTCAACTATGTTTGTTTAACATACCCACTTTCATACAAGGTTTGAATATACGGTGTTTGGCATTTTGAAACACCTTATCTTCAAGTTACAACTAATTTTATTTATTCCTATCATCTTCATTTTTTGTACTATCTGCCAAATGCCCTGTGTTTTTTGTGTGCGGCGTAATTATTAATTTTTAAATCTCTTGCTGTCATTATTACATAATAAAAATAGATGAAAGAGATGCTAAAATAATGACAACACAAATAGAAAGGTGAATTAAAAACGCATACCTTTCAGCATTTTTTAAAACCCATATATTTTCATAATCCTTCCAAATTATCTGAATTATCATCAGTGCAAATATTAATGAAAATGATGCTATCAGTGATAATGGGTTTAAAGAAGAACGACCAAAGACAGCCAGCAGGAGTGATCCATAGATTAATAAACTCAAAAAAAGGGTAATAATTCGACTGGAAAATTTATAATTAAAGTACATTACAGTTGTTTTATGCCCTTTCTTCTTGTCATCTTCTTTATTTATTAACTCAGTTATCCATATCCATAAACCAGTAGAAACAACAACAGGAAGTGAAGCCAAATAAACAGTACGAGTAATATCTCCAACTTGCACGAGGTATGCACCAAGTACAGGCAGCATACCAAGTCCTACACTAATAACTACTTCGCCATAAAGACGTTGATGAAAACTAAACGGTGGAACTACATATAGTACACCTACAAAAATTGCTGTAATACCATAAATGGTAAATATATATTCAGGAACTTTCGGGTGCAATTGCAAAGAACTGTTTAGAAAAAGACCTATTAGAATAAAAATTATTATACTAAATATACCGTTGATAAAAAGTGATTTATTTTTCAATTTTGGACTGTGTTTTTGTGTAAACCCAGAGTAAAGAAAAGAGAAACCAAGGTGTCCAAAAAGTGTTCCAATAAGAAATAAAATTGCTTCCAATATTTTAAATTCAAAATTTGGTGGATTAAGCCAGAACGGCAAAGTTGTTCCTATTAGAGCAGGAAGTAGAGAAGCCGTCAAATATTTTAAACTACTGAACCGAAAATATTCTAAAAATATATTGTTTTGTTTTTGCATTAGGAATCTCTGTTCTTTTATTTGGAAGCCATTGTAAAAATTACATTATCTCCTTCCCAAATATCACTTTTAGGTAAAATATCGTCCCTAAATCTTATATCCACAAAGTTATGAGCATCAATGATTTTTCTTACATCATTTCGCGAAAAGAAATGCGTCCAAAATCGGTATATTTCAATATTTTCTTCCGTATCAACAATGATATGTTGAAATAGAATAACTTTTTTGTCCTGGTATAAAAATGATTGAGAAAGTGCTATATATGGCGTTTCTTTCCAAAATCCAAAATCCTTTGCTTCCCAGTTTTTAGGGGAAACTTTCTTTTCAATTCCATTGTCTTTGAGTACGTCAAAAATAAATGTTCCACCCTTTTTCAATATATGGTAAATCATTTTTAATAGGATTTCTCTATCTGACGGCATCAAAACTCCAAAGTCAGTAAATATCATTACAACCAAATCATACCTATCTGCCTCTAAGTCAATCTCTAAATAATTTGCATTAATATAATTGATTTCTAACTTTTTGTCATCCGCAGACTTTTTTGCATATTCAATAGAATTTTTTGAAATATCTACACCGGTCACATTATGTCCATTACTTGCAAATATCTCGGTATAAAGACCGGGCCCGCAACCTAAATCAAGAATATTTAGTCTCCCTTTCTCTTTTTGTGTACTCAAAATCCAATTTGCTGTTTTCTCAATGGCAGGCTTTTTTCTGCTTCCAAGGTCTATTTCCGAATTCAAATGAATATTTAATAACTGTTTTGATATATGTTCGTCAGTCCACATAAATGCGGTGCCATTTTCATACATTTTAGGTTTTTCAATCTTTGAAATAATATCTGTTAGTTTCATTTGCTTTTCCGAATAGTTTTTAGTTCTCTCTTATTCCGCGTGTTGAACTAAATCCCTGCGGGATAGCTCTTTTTTCAAAGTTATAAAACAATTCTAATACAGCAATCTTATAATTGTAATTATTAATCTTTAAAAAC
>JANTGF010000092.1 GCA_024763075.1 Bacteroidales bacterium
AATTGTCCACGGTAAGGGAAGCTGTAAATACCCTTATGGACCAGGATTATGATGTTCCACCTGCCAATATGGGATTTACCATTGATCAGGCTTATTCTGAAGAACAACTTGTGATGTCACTTCATGCCAGTTATAAGCTATTTGGTGTGAGCATACAAGGAGGATTTGATTATTCCAATACCAGTATAAAAACACGATTGGTTGCCAAATTTATCCAAAACTATTATACCCTTGATCTGGACCTGCCTAACCAACCATCCGACCTGTTTAAAGAGAATGTTGATATAACCTTATTCGGTACTTATATGCCCATGTATATTTCAACGGTGACTTTCGGCAGGATGGCACTGTTTACCGTTGAATCTGAGTTGGACGAAATGCAGGTAAGGGCTTATTTAAACGGATCTTACAGCTCTATCAACGCACAAAGCTCAAGCGATTTTGAAAGTCTGAAATCCAAATCAACAATGAAGGTCTATATCCTTGGAGGCAGTGGCAGTTCGGCCGGTGCTGTAGTGGACGGATGGGAAGCCTTCAAGAATTATATTATAGAGGGCGGAAATTTTTCAAAAGATTCCCCAGGGGCACCCATAGCTTACAAACTGAGGTATATTCGTGACAACAGCATTGGTAAAATTGTATTTGCCGCCTCTTACCCCATCCGGACAGCACAACCCAGAACCGATAATATTGTTTATGACATTCCAACCATCCTTTATAGTTTTAAAACGCATATTGATGATTCCGGTTCAGATTGCGAACTGTACGGCGAAGTTTCCAGTTGGCCAAAAAGTCTTGGGAGTGGTAATAAACACAAACACTGGAGTTATTCCAGTTCGAGTACATGTGATATGAACGAAAACAGCACCCACTATTTTTCGGAAACTACAGGAACGGTTAAAAACTGGGTAGGTCTCCATCAGTTGGATACCATTGATATTTATGTCAGTATCGCTGAAGATGATCTCACTACTCATCAGCAATTCACAAAAAGTACATTCGAGATACCCGTTTCTGATATTGTTTTGGGGCAAACCGGAGGCACGTATGAAAAAACCGGTTTAACGGTTTATTATGGTGGATCGGAATATGTAAATGTAACCTTTCATTTTGAACCACACATGCGGCGAATAAATGATAAATCATTTGTCTATGAATTAAAATAAATACGATCAATTGTAGAGACGCGATGAATCTCGCCTCTACAATTCAAATCCCATTTTATCAATCAACGCCTGGTAACTGGGTTCCTCCCGGAGTGGAATCCAGTCCGGATCGGCGTACAGCAGGAATAACATTCTCTCACGTCTTTGCCAGGCCTTTTCCAGGTAATCCAGGGCTTTTTCCTTTTTTCCCAAATGAATATATATCCTGGCCATGGAGAGAGGATATTTATCAGATCTTTCTTTTAACTGATTCAGCCTCCATATCCAAAAACCTTCAGGACCCGATTTTCTATAGACTTGTTCCATTGATTCAATAAGTTCCGGCGATGAGCCCTTACAAGCCATATATTCACACCAGGCATTAACTGCTTTTTCAAACATCCCCATTCGAAAATATACTTTTGCAGAATAATAGTAAACACTACCGCTGTCCAGTCCCAGTTCAAGCATATTGTGGTATTGCTCAATTGCTTCATTATTCAGGCCTGCCAAATCATAAACGCGAGCCATAGTAAAATTTGACAAGCTGCTATACGGGTCAAGTCGTAGAGCACGTTTCGCTGCAACAATGGATTCATCGTAGCGTCTCATCGCCACCAGATACCATGGATATTCATTATTTCCTACCAGGTTTGGATTGAGTTCTATGGCTCGTTCAAATTCCTTCTTTGCTCCCGGAAAATCCCATTCCTGATAAAATTTCACAGTGGCTAAAGTCAAATGTGCTTCAGCAAGCTGGTCATCTAGCTGCAACGCCTTATCTATAAGCCGATTGACCCTTAGAGACGCTTCGCTATTCGATATTTTCCCGTACCAGGCAAACATACTATAGCAATTAGCCAAACCAACATAGGCTTTTGCAAAATTGGTGTCGGCATCAATTGCCTTCTGAAAAAACACACTGGCTTTCAGGTCGGCTTCCAGAGATAACTTATAATAATAATATTGTCCTTTCTGATAGTATTCCAGGGCTTCCGGATTTACACTTTGCACATTCGTCAGGCGTTCTTTTTCTTTTGGAGTGAGAATAATGTCAATTTCAGCGGCAATGTCACGTGTAACATCACTGATCAGACTCATTGCATCCTGAAGCTGGTAATCGTAATGTTCCGCCCACAGATGCACATCCGTTGATCCGTTAATCAGCTGAGCATTGATACGGATCTTTTTACCAATACGAAGGACAGAGCCCTCCAGGAGCACGTCAACATTTAATTCACGTGCAATTTCAGGTATCGACTTTTTTGTATCCTGATAGCGCATAACCGATGTGCGGGATATTACTTTTAACGATTTAATACCCGAAAGATCTGAAATAAGTTCATCATGCATGCCTTCCACAAAATACACCTGGTCCGAATTTCCTGAAAGATTCTTAAAAGGAAGTACGGCAATGGATTTTTCCATGGTCTCATTTTTACCTACTCGCTCCGGCCTTCTGAACAAATTAAAACCAATGAGAACTACGATGATAACAATGCTTATGTAAGTTGCAATTCTCCATGTATTCGAGGCTGGTGATTTCCCGGAATTCCCGGATTTTTCAAATTTTGAAGTTTTCTCAATACCCTGGGGAGTGATATCAAATATCCAGGAGAGGATGGCCACAATTGGAAATCCTATCGCCAGCAACAGGATGACCATGGTTGAAAACCATCCGGGCAGACGCAAGGGCTCAGCCACATTATTGACCAGTTCAATGATCACATAGGCAGCACCGGCATATACAATAACTACTTTGACGACCTTGCGGCGTTTCAGTTCAGTCCAAAATCTGGCAATTTTGTTAGGATCTGAGGCCATGATTGTTTTATTGCTGCCTATAAAGATACAATATTTTAAAAGGAAAGTCAAGTTTGCCTGTACGAATCCTCTGGTAAACAAACCAAGTTTTTTAAAGACTCCCCTCCCCTTTTTAGATAAAGATATCTGATTTATGACCGTTTACCGGCATTTTCAACAATATATAGCCGTATCATCAGTTAAACCGGTCAGTTTCGTGAATCAATTTGTCAATTTCTACCCGTAACTGTTGAAAATTTTCTGGTATTTTTTTTTCGGATACTTTTATATTATTTTGATTATCTTTACTTTTCCTTCATAAACCGGGCAATATTTTATCTGAAATAAATGAAGAATCAGTTTAGTTCGACGATTCAGGATTTCACAGAAAAGCGCAAGAACAAACTGGATGCTGCTCTTATAAAGAAACTTATGTCAAATGTAACCGGTCTGGATAAAATTGATTGGGTAGGATTGCCAGTTTTTTAATCATAAAGATTTGAATATGGATATACTCACTATCATACTCATTGCCATAGGATTATCTATGGATTCCTTTGCAGTTTCATTAACAAACGGCTTTACCATACGGGAGTTAAACACAAAAAGAGTTCTGTTTATTTCCTTTTCTTTTGCCACTTTCCAGGCTTTAATGCCTCTGATCGGTTGGTTTGCAGGCATGGGAGTTGAAAAATACGTAAAGGAAATTGACCACTGGTTTGCATTTTTGTTGCTGGCATTTATTGGTGTAAAAATGATTTACGAGGGGATAAAGAAAACAAAAGCGGAAAGGGATACGGAAATGAAGATTCTTACCGTTTTCTTACAATCTTTTGCTACCAGTATTGATGCCTTTGTAATTGGCATCAGCTTTGCGATCCTCGACATGGAGATTGCCACTCCCATTCTGATCATAGGTCTGGTAACCTTTGTTTTTTCTTTGGCAGGGTTGCAGTTGGGTAAGTATATTGGGGAAAAACTTGGAAAAAGTTTTGAAATCCTGGGTGGAATTGTTCTGATAGGTATAGGTTTGAAAATTTTAATTGAACATCTTTATTTTCAATAACCCTGGAAATTACCAGACCATACCATCAAGGAACCGCCACCACACAAATCTTTTCGTTTGTACCAGGTTAAAAAAACCAAATTAAAAGCATAACCAAAATTTATAATTCCGTATTTTATTCCGGCGCTGCATGGCTTTTTTCTTTGACCGGTCACCTCGTTGCGCCGGGTTTTTTCTACACATTCAAATCCCGGGGTAAAACCCCGGGCTAGGATATGTCACCCCTCCGGGGTTATTATGGTTCTGCCACAATAATGTTACATAAATAATAACCAGCACTACTGGCTTTCAACGTCCGGACTATGCTATTTCACATCTTCAGAGCTTTTACCTTCTGATTTTATAAATACTTATCCATGTGAGCCATCCGTGCATATCTTATTGCAATCATGTATTTTATTCCGGCGCTGCAGGGCATTACTCTTCTGCGGGGCATTTCATTGCGCCGGGTGTTCGTGTTAACAAATATCAAACCACGACTTGAAAGTCGGGGCTAAATTAAGATGCCCATTCAGGGCGGAATACAACAAATTTGGCTATTATGAATTAAAAATCCCCATCCTTGAAAAAAGGAGGGGTGGACGTCAAACAACGAATGTTACAACATATTGTATTCCTAATCCGGGTGAACGGGGTGGTCCGGCCATGCATACAGACCAGTTTCCCCAGATACCGTGATGGATTTGAAATAAGCTTGTATTTATTTGTTAGTCTCTACAGAGCTTTTACCTACTAATTAGTGCTTGTCTATAAACTCGGTGTCTGATTCAGAAAGTTCGCTATCAAGGCTTGTGAGATCAAAAAAAGCGGAGTTTACTGGTGTAATCGAGCATTTTTTTGACAAGCGTAACGCAGAGAGCGGACTTTATGGACAGACACTAATTATCTCTTTCATAGGCACCTATATCATTTGCCTCGCCCTGCGGACGTGTAACTCCATTGATATCAAGAGAAGGTATGAAATCGTACATTGTTCCCGGGGCTCCGGCATTAATTGCAGGACTGCCTGTTCCGAGATTCAGATCATCATCCATATACAAAGGATCCTTGTCAATATCATTTGAGGTGCCAATTAATACACCTTTTCCTGAAATATATTTTCTGAAATTATACACTATATTATAATCACTGTAAACCGAGAAATCATCCTGGCATTTGATAAAGCTGGAATAAGCATTTGCATCAAAGATATTGTTTATGAAATATAGGTTTGCCGTATCCCCAAAACTATAACTTGAGATATAAACCTGAACAAAACTTTTACTGGTATCCTTTACGGCACCCGGAGCCATTTTAAAATTGTTATTACAAATGGCAAAATACTGGTCATTATCCATATAGTCAATACCGTGAACCGTTATAGCATCCACCGATGCCAGTCCGTTAAAAATATTATTCCGGACCAGAATTCCTGAGGAGCCATCCGTCCTGCCTGCCATTAAAATTAGCGCCTTCCCTCCTTTTACATTGGTACAGTTATATTTATTATTTTCAATAATAATGTTTGATGACGGATTTCCTGTGGTCAAAGAAAAGGCTGCATTCAGGGAGGATGATGCAATTGTATTATTTCGAACCATCGTGGTACCGGTATTCCCTCTTACCCCATATTGGGAAACATTTATTACGGCATCTCCACTGTAGGTTTCCGAACTGGTTGTTATCTGATTCTGTTCTATTATCTGTGTAGATTCACCCTGAGAGTTTACCGTAAGGGAAATAGCCCGTGCGCTGTAATTTAACATATTGATAATATTGTTTCTGACCTGTGTGTTTTCCCCTACGATTTCAATTGCCCGGCTATTTGTATTCAAGCTACAATTTTCTATTACTCCGTTTGTCGAACCAAGTGTAATCCCCCAGAGTGATCTGTCAATAAAAATGTCCCTGATTGTAACATTATCCCCTCCAGCCTTGATTCCTCCTGCCAGTTCTACTTTTCCGGGCATGGGAGTTATCACAATATTCTCAATTGTACTTCCTTCTTTATACATTTCAATGGCATAATAATTCCTTACTCCACAACTTAAGCTTACATTACGAATGGTTCCATTTTCACTTAAAAGATAAATTACCGGGTTATTAGTAGATTGGTTATGAACATTTGTGAGTTTTACATTTTCTTTTTCCTGCCCGATAACCCTGACACTATCCGATGCAACCCATAAAGGCAAACAGGAAGAATAATCTCCGTTTGCGATCTTCAACTCACCACCATCTGATATTGCATATCCGGCAGCAATGTGAGAGGAGGTTTGCGCATCAGGATATTGATTGAAATCATCGTCAACTTTAATACTTATACTCTCTTTTACTACATGCAAATTGAAATCATATGACCCTGGTGACTGGGCATATGCGACTACCAGCCAACTGGTATCAGTATCTGTTCCTTCGAGTTTTTTTGCAGATTCATGAAGAATTGTTGAATCCAGGGAGTAGTAATCAATGGCATATCTCTTTGCATTCAGGGGTGTCCCATTATTTAACGAGAAATACCGTATTTCCAGTTTATCAGGAGCAGATTCCCCCTCCACTTTTTTCATAATTCCATGTATACCATCGCCCGGTGATCCGTTAAAATAAAAAGAACTTACCTTATTTTTAAGCTGAATGTCATCCACAAATTCGCTTTTCCCTTTTCCATTAAAATCGAGTTTTTCCGCTTCAACAAAATTTATGAACAACTTTGAAGCATCGTCATTTTCAATTTTCACGTAGTATATTCCTGCTGCAAAACGACCAGAATACTGGGCGTTATATATATCAGAATATGTACGATAATAGGCTATACTCTCTGCTTTTTTATTCCACAAAGAATATATCCCACCTTTATAACTCTCACTAAGGATAGAAAAATGGCCATATATATCCTCTTCCAGATCAATCTCAAAATATAAAACCTCCTGTGGAGACACATCTATCTCCGTCATCGTATTTATATTCAATGCCCGGTATGAAATAGTATCCAGGGAAATCCGGTAACTTCCTGTGTCATTCTGAACACTTGAAACAACAATTGAATAGCTGCCATCTTCAGGGATATGGTAAACAATTTCATCATCGTTAAAAGTATTGTAATAACGGATTTCTCTTGTAGTAATTTCCATCCCATGCTTATTCCAAAACCGGAAATAGCCTGTATTCAATTTATAATCGGGCTGAGTTCCCCTGATGGATATCACATCATCTTTCTTCCCCTCAAAATTATATAGGTCGATATCGTTTTTGTATTCCAGATAACTGACTGCATTATATCCATATTCAATATTGTATTGCTGATCTTCTTCTGTAATTAATGTAAATTCACAATTATTACCTTTTCTAAAACTTATAAACTGCGCTGAATCCTTTTTTAATGCTGAGGTAAATAATCCCGGTAGAGTCCTCAGAGTCTCTGATTCTATTTCCTTACCGGATAATGATAATAATTGTACTATACCCGAACCACTTGATAATTCATCTTTATAAAAGCGGAAACGAAGAGCTGTATTTTTGTCTGACTCTAACCGGAACAAGCGGAAATTTTGATATATTCTTAATGAATCACTTATAGAATCGTTTAATGCAAGGGGTGTTGGCTCAAAGACACCTACTTTAAAATAACCTTCATCTGTTTGATTTTGTCCGGTGACGGTAATAAAAATCTGACCGGGTTGAGAGAAAGCATATTCTACATCACTGGTAATATTGTCTGAAGCAATTATATTATTTGCATCTTTTACAATATAAATTCCGTTTAATGCAGGATCGTTATAGGAACTTAGAAACACACTATATAAATTTGCCTGTGGAATCCGGACACGAAAAACACTTACCTGATCCGCTTCAAGGTATGCTTCATGCAAAGTATTTAGCTCAATATCTGTCGTATCACCTGCCATTACCGAAATCAGTTCGATTTTAAAAGTATCCACATCTTCATCTGCCATGAGTGTATAGCTTCCTGTAAATAATTCACCCTTATCATTAAAAGACCTGGCCTCTATATACACATCCCTGTCTTCAGGAAAGATTAATTCTTTACCGGTTTGGGGAACAAAATCCCTTACTTCAAAAACCGGTGGTATTTCATCTCTGACTTCATTATAAGCACTATTCATAATTAAGGACTTCAAATAGCCGGTTGGTGTATCCCGTCTTGCACCACTCATCCAACACCCGACTTTCACTTTATAACATCTTGCAGTAGTGCACTCCCATCGCCAGCAAAGTCCGTCTTTCTTCCGGGCTCGTCCATAATCATCGCAATTCCACCAGGAAAGATGGCCGATTTCTGCCTGTAAAGCAAGTCCTGTGGGTGAATTCTCAGAAGAAACCACGATACCCGTTCCTTCCTGCACCCATTTTCCATTATCCTCATTTACAGACCATAAGGGTATCTGATCACCTAACCGGGCACCTCCGGTATAAACAGGTATCAGAACCTTTACCTTTTTTCCTTCAGCCAGCTGCAGTTCCTCCCCGTCCTGCATAAAACTAAATTCGGAAACTCCATAACTTAAAATCACTCCTTCTTCTCCATCTTCCCTTACAGCCCCGAAGGTACCCGGGAAGGATTCCGTTTCAAATGCCACATCAACCGGTGTTACGGATACACTTACATCTCCTTTTGCAATGCTTCCGTCTTCCTTTACCAGAGCTTCAATGGGTAAAATTATTGAAGCTCCGTCAGTTCCTGGGATTTCTCCTCCAAACTCTGCATTTGGCAGATTTATTGAAGGATTTCTTTCCTTCAATGTGGTAAAAAACTGCGCTTCTTTCGTATCTGCAGGAATGGTAACAGTAATTATCTGAGTTACATACCCATCTTTCTTAATCTTAAAATGAAGGGGAATTCCAAGGGGTAATCCTGACATTTCAAAGATCCCTGAATTATCCGTATCAGATTCCAGTGGTTCTTCTACTAAGGATAAGGTAACATCAGCGAGTGGTTCCTGACTACCATCGACTAAATATCCATGAACTATTCCAGTATATTCTTCCGCAACAACTCCGGAAGATATGCTTATGGTCTTTGTCACGCTCTTTCTTGCACCGTAATCACCAAAAACAGACAGGGTCACATCATAATCGCCCGGAGAATTATAAAGATGTGGAATGGTTTCAGACTGGCCCCGCTTCTTATCGCCGAAGTCCCAGGAATAAACCACATCTTCTCCATTGCTCCCATAAGAAGCAGAGCCGTCAAAGAGAACAGGTTCTCCAACCTTCAGGCTTCCTGAAAATGAAAAAGCAGCTTCGGGAACATCTGCCGCTGACAGTTTGTATTCTTTTTCGATATAGTTATTATCCACAAGAATTGTATCCCTTTGGGTTACATAGCCGTCTTTTATAAATTCTGCATAAAAAAGGTCATAGTTATATGGCTGTTGTAGGAAGGAATGCTTTAATCTTCCATCCCCGTATATATTGTTAAGATTTACACTTACATGACATTTTCCACTTACAACTACTTTATTGTATTCACTCCGGTTTCCGTCATCGAATTGCAAAAAGTAAAAATAAATACCGGGTGGTAATTCCGTTTGATTGGGATATTTCTTCCCCGGAATATCCATGAAAAATAATTTTCCTCTTGAAGGATAATTGTATTCCAAACTGATTGTCCCGGAATTTTGGGAAACAATATTCGGGTAAATTTTCCCGGAAATAAATTGTCCGGTCTGTATTGGAAATACAGAAACCGGTCCTGCAATAGGTAATTCCCGTTCAATAATACCATTCTCGTCCGAAAACATAGAATCCACAGCAGCGGTTTTGTCAGGCAGATAGATTCTCAGATAGACATTGGGGATGGCCTCATTTTCAGTCGTTTTAATAGTTGCTTTGAAAGTTAGGTTTGTTGACTGGGCATTTGCAATTTGCTGTGAAAATAAAAACACTAATATCACCACAAAAAAAACTGATTTTTTCATATTTTAAGGTTTTGTTAGAATGGAGTTGAAAATATACAAAAAAAAAATCAATCAGCCAAATAATTTTAAGCTTAACTTCTACAACTGAGTATGTTATTCTCTCATTTTCTAAGTCACAAGTCAGGGGATGACTATACCCTGAGATCTATTACGGAGAGCAAAAGACCTGAAACTATGCTGTATCTAGATTATTGAATCACTCTTAACCAGGCCTCGGCCATTAAATGGCTTCCAGCCATAGAAGGATGGACTCCGTCGGGTGTCCAGTAGGAAGGTTCAGCAAACTCCACAGCCTTATCAAATACCTTCTGAAAAGGTACCCAGGTAGCATTAAATTTCTGAGCCACGCGAAGGGCTGCTTCCTGGTAGGGTTGAAAGGGTTTTATCCAGCTTTCATCAACGGTTGAAGCTCCGGGCACAATAAAAGGTTGGCATATCACCAGTTTTACGTCCGCAAAGCGGTCCCGGGTTTGCTGAACAAGTTTTATAAAATCATTTTCATAAACAGCAGGGGTTCCATCATATTTTCCAACACGCATATGCCAGTAATCATTTACGCCAATCAGAATACTCAGCAGATCAGGTTTAAGATTCAGGCAGTCCTTCTGCCATCTCTCCGCAAGCTGATATACTTTGTTACCACTGATTCCCCGGTTATAGATAAGCAGTTTTTTCTCCGGCAGGTCATTTAATAATTTTGATGCGGCAATGTATGCATATCCTGTACCAAATGCCCGGTTTGAATTCGGCTTCAGATTCTTGCGGTTTCTTCCGGCATCGGTTATTGAATCCCCCTGAAACAGAATCACATCATTTTTCTTTAACTGGTCAAAACTCCCTTCTTTCTTTTCTTTCTCAGGAAAACAGGAAGAAACAATGGCAGGAATGCCTGACAGAACCGCAGCTCCCTTCACCGATTTTGAAAAAAAGCTTCTTCGGGATAAATTCATTTTAATCAATTTAAATATTACTACAAAAAATCTTCTCTCTGAGGTGTAAAAGTATCCACAATAACAGAATCTTCAAGTGCAAGTACTCCATGCGGTTTATCTGCAGGAACATATACAGAATCTCCCACTGAAATCACCTCCCTCTTGCCATCCAGTTCAAATTCAAAGGAACCTTTCCGTACATAACTAATTTGCTCATGCGGATGGGTATGAACATAGCCCCTGGAACCTTTCTTAAAACAGACTTCAACAAGCATCATTTTCCCTCCTCGTGCCAGAATCTTTCTTGTTAAACCTTCTTCTATTGTTTCTGTTTTTACATTTTTGTTTAGAACTATCATTGATATGTAATTTTTATTTGTTCAATTGAATAATGCTTGAATATTTTAATGTTTGAATGCCTAAATGATTGAATGCGTGAATGCTTGAGTGAATATATGAATAATATTGTAATAAATTATAAATTAAGGTATTAATTAAAATCAGATTGTTTCTGTTACTTTTATCATTCATTCATTTCTGCATTCATTCATGCATGTATTAAATTACGGGTCAAAACTGAACACCGGGATAACGTTCTTTTAGTATTTTCAGGTTTTTGGCAACCAGTTCATCCCGTTGTTTTGCACATCGTTCCGTCCTACCCGGGTCTTCCGGCGTATTCATCACATAATCAAGCAACTTCTCCATGGTGGTAGTCGCTACATGCATACGGGTATCTGAGGATGCATAATAAATATAAACTTCATCCTTTTCATTCCTTATCCACCCGTTACAAAATACCACATTCGAAACATCCCCTACCCTTTCTGTACCCTGGGGTGCCATAAAATGCCCTCCAGGCCTGTAAATCACCTTTGACGGATCGTCCAGACTGGTCATAAACATATACAAAACATAACGAAGTCCTGCAGCCGTAAAACGCACTCCATGAGCTAAATGCAACCATCCCTTTTCAGTCTTCAGAGGAGTGGGTCCCTGACCATTTTTTACTTCTTTTACCGTATGATAGATTCTAGGATCAATAATTTTCTCATCTCGAACTTCTGCGTGTTCAATAGAATCCGACAAACCCCAACCTATACCACTCTCTCCAGTATCAATAAAACCCTTTTGTGGCCGGGTATAAAAAGCATATTTTCCATTTACAAACTCCGGATGCAAAACACAGTTTCGCTGTTGTGGCGAAGGGGATTTCAGATCATCCAGTCTTTCCCATTCAATCAAATCCCGTGTTCTGGAAATACCACAGGATGCAATCGCTGCAGAAGAATCATCCGGTTTGGAAAGATCTTTTCTCTCTGCACAAAACAAACCGTAAATCCAGCCGTCCTCATGCTTTGTAAGACGCATATCATATACATTGGTTTCAGGATCATTTTCATCTACCGGCATAATAATGGGATGGTCCCAAAACCTAAATTGATCAATACCGTTCGGGCTTTCAGCTACTGCAAAAAAAGATTTAACATTCACGCCTTCTGACCGCACCACCAGATAATACTTTCCATTCAGTTCGATAGCACCTGCATTGAAGGTTGTATTCATACCCAGGCGCTCCAACAGATGAGGATTTGTTTCATAATTCAGATCATATCTCCATATCAATGGTGTATGCTCAGCTGTAAGTACCGGATATTTATATCTGTCATAAATACCATTACTCTTTTTCTGTTTCTTATTACTTCTCTGAATCAGTTTACGATGTTCTTTGAACATCTTTTCCAGTTTTTTATCAAATCTTGTCCTTTCCATATGATTTTATTTCAACCGATATATTTCCATAATTTCTTCCAGCAAATTACGAAAATCAATTTTAAGATCAATTAATTTTCCGGAATGAATATCAAATACCCAGCCATGTACATGGATATTTCGTTCTCTGTAAGCTTTTTGTACTACTGCTGTTTTTAAAATATTCATACACTGCTCCTGTACGTTCAATTCTACCAGGCGTTTGTATTGTAGCTCCTCATCTTTAATTTCAGTAAGTTCACTCTTATGAGTCCGAAAAACATCCCTTACATTTCTAAGCCATGGATTTAAAATTCCTAAATCAGAAGATTGCATAGCCAGTTTTATTCCTCCGCAATGATAATGGCCACAAACTATAATATGATTCACTTTAAGGTATCCAACTGCATAATTTATAACCGACATCACATTTAAATCGTTATTCGGTACCAGGTTGGCAATATTTCTGTGAACAAAGACCTCTCCTGGCTCCATTCCCATCAGGCTTTCGGCAGCTACCCGGCTGTCCGAACAACCAATGTAAAGATATTCAGGAGCCTGACCCAGTGACAAATTTTTAAAATAATCCTTATCCTTTGCCAGTTGACGTGTGGTCCACTCCCTGTTATTCTTAAATATCCGATTTGTAGTCATGCCTTATGATTTAAATAATCCTAATATTTTATAGAATGGATATTTATACCTGCGATATTTCAAAGGTCCCGATATTCACTCCATTAAACCCTCAATCTTCCAGCTTATCAAACCAGTTAAATTTAAGTATCACACCGGTGATTATAAATAAAGCTAAAAAAGACCAAAAAGTTGTCCACTCTCTAATTACCAGTGCAACCGGCATCACGGTAAGGCTCATTTGCCATGCAATACCAATTGCACTGTTGAACATATCCCTTCCAAAAGCCGTATTTCTTTTAAAATCAGGGTTCTTTTGAATTACTTTCTCATAAACCGGTTTCCAGAATCCCCAGGGACGAACGTTCTCATAAAACTTCATCAAAGTTTCATCATCTTCCGGTTTTGTAAGCAGACAACCAAGAAAAGAACCAATGGTTGAAATTAAAAAGATTACAGGAAAAGTAATCAGGAAGTTGGCATCAGGCATAAGTTTTGGTATGAAAAGCGAGGCAGCAAGTCCAGCTGTCATACCCCAGAAAAAACCATAACCATTGAACCTCCACCATACCCATTTCAATACATTGGAAACTGCGTAGCCGCCAAACAGGGCTCCTGTAATCCAAAGAAACACCTCATTGATGCTGGAAATAAAAAACCCAAAACTGATTCCCACTGCAACAACGATAAAAGAAGCCCAGTAACTTAATTTTACCAGTTTTTTTTGGGGAGCATCCGGGTTTATAAATCTTTTATAGATATCATTCACTATGTAAGCAGGTCCGGAATTCACATTTGCCGCAAATGTTGACATAAAAGCTGCTATCAGTCCTGCCAGAATAAGCCCAAGCAGGCCGGCAGGTATAAAGTTGTTGAGGGCAAAAGGCAGAATTTTTTCAAAATCCAGTCCATTACTTGTCATCATCTGATCGGCATTAAAATAAACCAGACCAATCAGTGCCAGACCTGTGATCATCAGATACCTGGGGAAATAAAGCACCAGAGAAACCGTTCCACTCATCAGGGCAGCATCTTTTGGAGTTCGGGTAGCGAGTACCCTCTGCATATCATAACCCGGGACCGGTCCGGCAATACTTACCAGAATGCCCCTGAACACAGCCATCATCATAAAAGCCCCAAACATTTCATAGCCATCCGTCTTTATCTTTTCCAGAACCTCCGGTCGAAGAACCGACCAGTCGAGGTCAAGTTTCCAGCTAAACCAAAGGCTTTTCCAACCCTCCGGAATCACAGCATTTATCTGTTCCGGAGAGATCATCTTCATAACGATCACTCCAATAATTATAGAAGCCACGGACATAATCAGAAATTGTAATACTTCCGTCAAAACCACACTGTACATTCCTCCTGTGATCACGTATAGAGTGGTGATACCCATAATGATCAGGGCATACATGCTTTCTGAAGAAATGATAAGGTTTCCAAGTTCCAAAGACATATCCCAGGGCAGGAATGTAGTGGCAAATTTTCCAATTCCTTCAAATGCATAAGCAATAAACCCTATAACAGCAACCAGGGCAAAAACAACAACGCTGATATGTGAAAGTATGGCTCCCCTTCCTTCACCGAATCTTGTTTTCAACCATTCAGCTCCCGTGAGCACATTGGAACGCCGCAACCAGATTGCCAGAAAAATCATCAGAAATATCTGATTCCAGACCGGCCATAGCCAAGGTATCCACAGGCTTTTCATCCCGTACACAAACATCCAGGCAACCATCATCATGGTCCCTGAAATATCAAACTGGCCCGATGCATTTGATAGTCCCAGCATGTACCATGGAAGGGTTTTACCACCAAGGAAATAGGAATCCAGATTCTTGCTTGCCCTCCTGGAAATCAGAAATCCGATTAAAATAGTTAAAACCAGATAAGTAATTATAATTACAACATCAATTACACGCATAATTCATTTGTTTATCCTGCATTAATACCAGAAACTCAAGCTGTAAAATTCATAAAATTATGATTTATCAGCTTAAAGTTCAAAATTATAAAAAGAACAGAGATTCACAAGAAAGATAAACGATGAATGTTGAACTATGAAATCCGGAAAACTCTTTTTGATAATTTCAATAAAACCAGATAACAGGAAGTCTTTTAAGAAATATTTCTTATTTTGGCCTGAATTGAGGATTTGTCCTGCATTTTAATATTTAAAACTTTTTTCGTGTCAAAGAAATATATGGCAATCGGTTTAATGTCCGGGACCTCTCTGGACGGGATTGATATAGCTGCCTGTAGTTTTGAGATCAGAGATAAGCATTGGACTTTCACCATAAATGAAGCCCTCACTCTTCCATACTCCGATTACTGGAAAGAAAAGTTAATAAATTCTTCTACACTGAATGGTTTCGACCTGATTGAACTACATAAATCATTTGGAAAATATCTTGGGCAGGAAGTGAACCATTTTCTGGAGAATATTCCGGCAGAATACAAGCTGATTGCTTCTCATGGTCATACTGTATTCCATCAGCCGGAAAAAGGAATTACATTTCAGATGGGAGATGGGAATGCCCTTGCAGCGGAAACCGGAATAATCACCATTTCTGATTTTCGATCTTTGGATGTTGCACTTGGCGGCCAGGGAGCCCCTCTGGTGCCGGTCGGAGACAAATTACTTTTCAGTGAATACGAATTTTGTCTGAATCTGGGTGGATTTTCAAACATATCATATGATGAGAACGGACGGAGAATTGCCTTCGATCTCTCCCCTGCCAATATGGCAATCAATCATTTAATGAACATTTTAAATAAGAGTTATGATAGAAACGGAGAAACCGGAAGAAAGGGTAGCATTAATTACAATCTTTTAAACCGACTAAACAAATTAGCTTATTACACAAAAAAACCACCAAAATCGCTGGGAAGGGAATGGGTCGAAATGGAATTTATTCCGGAGTTGGACCGCGAAGACATTAAATTAAAAGATAAACTCAGAACAGTTTATGAGCATCTGGCTTTTCAAATAAGCCGGCCACTTGACAAGCTTCCTCAGGGGAAAATACTGGTCACCGGAGGCGGAGCACATAACAAGTTTTTGACAGAAAGAATAAAAGCAAACTCAAAACATGAGATTATTATCCCCTCTGATGAAATCATTGACTTTAAAGAAGCTGTTATTTTTGCTTTTCTGGGAGTATTGAGAATCCGGAATGAAATAAACACCCTGGCATCAGTTACCGGTGCAAAGAAAGATCATTCAGGTGGAATTGTAACGATTGTTTGA
>JANTGF010000093.1 GCA_024763075.1 Bacteroidales bacterium
ACACGAAAATGATTAAAACAAGTTCATGAGAGAACGGAGTGGTTACATCTGTTCTTAAATTTTTAGATAATTTGTAACCGAGTAACTAAAAATTTTAAACAGATGAAATAATGCATTTTAATACTGGAATTTTACTTCGGTTGTTTCAAATAATCAGGGTAGCTGGAACACCAATATTTGTTTTGAGAACCTGAATTATCTTCTTAATATTGAAATTGTGTTTTGTAATTAAATTAATCCATATGAAAAAATTCATCTCATTTTTAATTATTTTAGTGTTTGCTTCTATCATTCTCCATGTTACAGCCAGGAATAATGTAAAAATTGCGACCATTGGTATATCCCCACCAAATTTCGGTATAAAGCAGGAACCACAAGAACTTGTAGAACAGGTAATTTCGTTCTGGAGCAGGGAATTAGAGCAAGTGCTTCCTGACAAACCGGACCTGATTCTTTTACCAGAAGCATGTGACCGCCCCGGGGGCTTATCAACTGAGGAGCAATTTCGTTATTTTAAGGTGCGTAAAAATCAGGTATTGGATTATTTCCAAAAGGTTGCAAAAGAGAACTCCTGCAATATTGCTTTTGGAATGAAGCATCAGATGGGTGATGGAAGCTGGAGGAATTCATGTATTATTTTAGACCGGGAAGGAGAAATAGTGGATATTTATAACAAAAATTTCCCAACCATCGGTGAAATGAAAGCCGGAATCAAAGCAGGTGCCAAAGCTCAACTTATCCATCTTGACTTTGGAACGGTGGTTTGTGCTATCTGCTTTGATCTCAATTTTGATGAACTTCGGCAACGGTATGCTGAGCAGAAACCTGACATTATTTTGTTCCCCTCCATGTATCACGGTGGTCTGGTACAGGCAAACTGGGCGTATTCATGCAGAGCATATTTTGTCGGGTCAATGGGTTCGGACAAGCTTCTTTCAGAAATTCGAAATCCTATGGGTAAAGTTATGGCCACTTCTACAAATTATTTTCATTTTGTTGTCAGCACCATTAATCTGGATTATTGTCTGGCACATCTTGATAATAACTGGGCTAAGCTGGAAGCAATGAAAAAGAAATATGGTGAAAATGTTATAATTTATGACCCCGGAGAAATAGGAGCCGTTTTAATTACGAGTGAATCGGAGAAGGTTAGCGCCAGCGAAATGGTAAAAGAATTTAAAATTACTCTGCTTGATGAATATTTAAATAACTCGAGAGAATACAGGCATAAGCCTGGGGTTATGGAATAAAATTATTAAAATTGTTTAATTAAACTTTGATAGATTATTGTATTTAAAAAATGAGAAATTTCAAAATTCATTCATTCCATTTTATCAGTTTTGTTGTATTTATCTTATTCGCAGTTCAATTTTTTTCATGTTCAGTTAAAGGAAAAAATGCTGGAACCTCAGATATTATAATTGAAAATGCTGAAATGCGTCTTGTGCTTAGCAATAATGGTTCAGCAAAAAGCCTTGTTCATAATGCAACCGGACAAGAATGTTTAATGAAAGGTATCAATACTCCGGTGTTTGCCATAACTCAAAACAGGCCTTATGATAATGAGGTACAGCTGGCTTATCCGGCCAAGTTGAAAACTTTTGCTGCCGATTCAGTTTATAGGGTTGGCAATGATCTTATTGTAAATTTTGAGCTTACTGATTACGAGGCTACAATCGGACTTACAATTACTGATAATTACATTGGTTTTACATTAAAAAAACTTGAATACAAAATGGCTGATTATGGGGTAAAACGTAAAACCCGGATTGATGAGTTTACCCTTTTGCAACTTCCGGTTAAAGACAGGACTCATTTTGGCGAATGGCTGAATGTGGTTTGGGATGATGAGGTGGCCGTTAATGTATTGGCAACCGATCCGTACGCAAGGATAGATGCAATCAAACAGAATGGATATAAACTTTTATATGCCGGTGCTGATGCAGAAGTGAAAATTGAAGGTGTTGGAGCAGCATTAATTACTACAGAACAAAGTAAGTTACTTGACCGTATTGACCGTATGGAAAGAGATTTTGAACTTCCTCCTGGTGTACAAAGCCGGAGAAGTAAAGAATATAGAAATTCTTACTACGAGTTAAGAAATGTCACCACTGAAAACATTGATGAGCATATTAAATTTGCAAAATCAGGGGGCTTCAGGCAAATGGTTATTTATTATCCTGATTTTGCAGAATCTATGGGACATTTCCCATGGAAACCTGAATATCCGAATGGGATGAAAGATTTACAAGAAATTACAGGTAAAATTGAAAAAGCAGGTATGATCCCCGGTTTTCATATTCACTATTGTAAGGCTCAGATTAATGATGCTTATGTTACACCTGTTCCTGACTCCCGCTTAAACCTCAGACAGGTTTTTACACTGGCAAAAGATCTTGATAAAGGGCAGACTACAATTGAGGTAGAAGAGAATCCTTCCGGAATTACACTGGATAAAAACCGAAGGATACTTAAAGCCGGAAAGGAATTGATTGCCTATAAGAACTATACCACAACTTATCCATATCAGTTTAACGGTTGTGAGAGAGGAGCATTAAATACTTCGATTACAGAAATGGAGGCAGGTGGACTCATCGGATTACTGGATATTGATACCTGGCCTATTTTTGTCCGGTTTAATCAAAAAACCAGTATTCAGAAAGAGGTTGCTGACAGACTCTCCGGGATAATTAAAGAAGCCGGTTTCAGGTTTATTTATTTTGATGGAGCAGAGGATGTGCCACCTCCATACTGGTACAATGTTTCCAAAGCTCAGTTGACAGTATATAATGCTTTGGAAACCAAACCAATATTTTCGGAAGGAGCCCTTAAGTCTCACTTTAGCTGGCATATTATTACTCGTGGAAATGCATTTGACACATTCCCACCTGAGTTCATAAAAGAAGCCACCCGGAAGCATCCTCTTGCTGAAATAGAACTTGTTTCAAATGATTTTACTTCCATAGATTTTGGTTGGATTGGCTATGTGGCTCCTGATGAAAACACAATAGGTATCCAGCCGGATATGCTCGAGTATGTAACCAGCAGGGCCGCAGGATGGAATTCAATTATTTCACTTCTCGGCAATCTTGATCAGTTTAATAATCATCCCCGGACTGCTGATAATCTTGAAGTAATTCGTAGATGGGAGGAAGTTCGCGCAACCGGTTTCCTCACTGCAAAACAGAAAGAAAGTCTTAAAAATCCTGACCAGGAACATACAATGTTAATTAATGAAAAAGGCGATTTTGAACTTGTACCTTATAAGCAAATCACTAATATTTCCGGAGGAAACCCTGATGTACGTGCATTTATCTTCTCCCGTAATAATAAGCCATGGGTTGTTTACTGGCATATTTTCGGAGAAGGAAATATGGAATTGGATGTAAAACCTAAAAATATTCAATTGTTTGAAAAAATCGGGAAAGAGATTCCGGTTAAAGAAAGTCAGAAAGGGGCTGTTATTCCTGTTGAAAACCGGCGATACATTCAATTTAATTTGAATAAGAAAGAAGTTATTGAACTATTTTCACGGGCAAGAATTCTTTGAAATGGTGATGAGAGAGGAATCGTATTTCTGAATTATAATCACATAGAATTGTGAAAAAATTATTTTTAATTTTGAGTAATAATTGGTTTTAGTAAATATCCGGCATTAAGAATTTAAATATTTATTTCAATGAAAATTGTATTTCTTCTTTTTTTATTACTTATCAGCACGTTCATAAGTCCTGACCATCCAGAGAATGGAGCAATTTATAAGGTTACTAAATTGAAAACCTCCCCTGAAATCAACGCAATCTGGGATAAGAAACCGTGGAATGAAATAAAACCTGTTCAACTAGCTTTGTACATGGGAGATAAACCTAAACATTTTCCATTTACACAGGCAAAGATAGCCTATGATGACAAAGCTATTTACATAATTTTTCGCGTGGAAGACAGGTATGTAAAGGCGGTACATAGCCAAAACCAGGATCCTGTTTGTCGTGACAGCTGTGTTGAGTTCTTTTTCAGTCCGGAAGAGGATGTAAATGACGGATATTTTAACCTGGAGATGAATTGTGGTGCCACCATGTTATTTAATCATCAGATAAAAAGGCAAACCGATGTGGTTTTAATTAGTGACTCAGATATTCAAAAAATAAAAGTTGCCCACTCCTTACCTAAAATCATTGAACAGGAGATTAATAAAAAAATTACCTGGGTGGTTGAATATAGGATACCATTCTCTGTCATAGGTAATTATCAAATATTTTCCAAACCAAAAGCCGGTACAGTGTGGAAAGCAAATTTTTATAAATGTGCGGACGGAACATCACATCCTCACTGGCTTACATGGGCTCCTGTTGATTACCCCAGACCAAATTTTCATTTGCCGGAATATTTTGGAACACTTGAATTTCAGGAATAAAAATAAAAATCAAGGTTATAACAACAATGATTAATGTGTAATAAAGGGATTTGGGATTTTGATCAAATCTTCAATAAGCTCTCCATTATGTTTGAACCTTGCAAGGGAATACACATTGCCTTTATGGTCAATAGCTATGGAATTAACATAGGTTGGCCGGGTTCCATCCGAATAAAAAACAGGGCCATGATCTTTATATTCATTTTCAGGAATATTAAAACTTATCAAATGCAGGTTTTCAAGTCCTTTTGCAGCTCCCATGGCAATTTTATCAAGTCCTTTAACCCTATTGCCATCGATATAAATTGGGCCACCTGTGAGATAATATAAGGTATGATGGTCTTGTCCAAGTTCAAATCCTAAATACCCATAACTGAACTGATCAAACATCCCGCTTTTCTTTGATGGTTCGGAAGTAATTCTATCCACGATTTCAATCTTGCGTTCCCGGGGGTCAAACCTGAATAAATATCCTGAATTACCATGAACTCCATAAGCAACTTCCTCCTCGGGATACCAAACAATTCTACGCCAGTTATAGCCCATACTTCCCGGATCCGAAGGATCATATTGGCCAAAATAATCCAGTCTGAGATTCACGTCTTCAACTTTCTTAGGGGAGGATAAATTGGGATTATAAGTAAAAATATCTCCCTCTGATGTGGAGTAGTAAACGGATCCGTCCCCTTGATCCACAAACATGGAACGACACAGAACACGATAATCATCTCCGGGAGTCCCTGCTTCACCATTAGCGGAAACCAATCCCAGATTCTTCAATTTATGAGTGTTAATATCATAATGAATAAAATATCCTTTGGGCCAGGTAATGCCATAAATCTGGCCCCGCTTCGCATCTAATGTCATGGTAATAATTCCCTCACCATCCGGTGCAACAGCCAGATCTTCAAATTCTTTTGTTGACAGATCGTATGACAACAGGTGGCCTCCGGGATAAAGGCTGTACCCATCCGGCGCATTTTCAGGTAAACATTCTGTACCATCAATTATTTCGTAAAATCCAACATGGGTTGCAAAATATAGTTTACCATCTTTTTCCTGAAAATTTACATGACTTTTACCCTGTGCTATGGTTTTGGATTCCTTTTCGCCACAAATGTCTGTTAAATCAGCAATGAATTCAACTTTGTCAGAATCAGGATAATAAACATACATTTGCCCTCCCTTATCATAAGCTTGTGATGAAAGAACGTAATAAATATTGCCATCACTGGCGCATGAAATAGCATTGTATGTGTCATGTGCCTTATCAAATCCTGAAAAATATCTTTTTGCGGTGAGCGTTTTATTGTTGACAAATTCAAGTTCTTTAACCGGTTTTATTTCTGTTTGCCCAGCAAGATCTACGATTCCATTCAGGATAATTGATTCTATCTCTGAACTCCAGCAAGCAGGTAATCCATATACCATTTGGGATATTTTTCCTTCATAACCTCCTTCATTAAGTATGGTAGTAGATGGAATATATGCCATTACGTCATTGGTATAACCTAAAACAAATATATCCTGGCCAAAAATCCTCTTTAGCTTAATTGAATATTCTATTACCACTTCACCGCCCATAGCAAAAATCTTCTGGTCTCCCATTTTCCATATCTGCAACGGATAAGGATAAGAAGTTTGAAATGATTTTCCGGTTTCTAATTCATGAAGCACACGGGTGGCCCAACGTTTTATATAATCTACATCGGATTTGGCATATTCTAACAGTTCATTTTTATCCGGAGCTTTTGCCAAAGGTAATTCAAGTTCAGAATAAGAGCTTATTAGTTTGGGTGAGAGTTCATGCATATCCTCATTTAATACCCTGTCAACTGCAGCAGCCAGATCACGGCCATATTGTTGCGCCAGCGCAACTGAATGACGGGGGAGTGGGTTTTGATCTGCTCCGGCTCCCTGAAAAAACATCGCTGTAGTACCCGGATGATCTTTTTCCAGCTCAATCTGGGCAAATCCAGGATAATCACCGGACCAGAGATTAATTTCCAAAACCGTAGGATGACAGGCATATCCGAATGCTATAGCTATCAGCTTTCCGGATTCATTTTCCACTTTGATTACCGGAACGGCATAATCATTCGGGCCTTTTAATTCGGTTTGTTGAATCAATTTCGAGGCATCGTTATTTCGTCTGTTAACCTGAAACCGGGAAACACCATTTCCGGAATAAATATGAACAGGTTCTAAAGTTTGGAAGGCTGTATTTATTACATTTACAATTTGATTTTCCAGCCAGTTAGTGTATTTCTCTATCTTTTTCTTGTCACTTTCATTTAAAGGATAAATATCATAAAGAGCATTATGGATAACAGGTCCACTATGAGTATGAGAACTAGTTATCATAATCTGCTCAGGATACAGGCCCCATTTCTTTTTTAACCGTATGCGAATTTTGTCTGTTAACTCTTTGGTCATCCCCAGAATGTCGGTTGTAATCAGCACGGCTTGTTTTCCATTTGCATCTTCTAAAACCAAGGCTTTGGCCCACAAGTCATGCAGTTTCCCTTCCGACGGAGAATTACGACTGGCATATCCTGCCAACCAAAGGGGTTTGTCAGGAGTGATTATTGTCCGGGCAACACCTGCTTTCCACCCATGGGTGCCTTCCTCAGGGAAAATAGCTGCATTTGAATAAAAAACAGTTGAAATCAGGAAGAAAAAAGAAGCCAAAATAAAATATATTCTTTTCACAAGACTGTTTTTAATAATTAATTAAATGACTGTATATCTTAAACATTGAATTTTATTTACAGATGCGGGGAATATTATTTTGAAATCTGGTTTTTAATAACACCGGCATTCTTTTTAATTTTATCAATAGCCTGAGCTATTTCATCCATATCTGATTTTCCGGCAAGAAGTAATTTTTGCGATAGCCAAACAGCTTCCTCATCGCATAGTTTATCATTAAGCGGGCATTGGTTATTCTCCAGATATGCATCAAAATTAAGCATTTCTTTTGGGTACATCTTTTGAAAATTTTTCGATTGAAATGCATTATTCAGATAAGGCATTTTATTGAGGGGAGCATATCCACTCGAGCAGGGGATGCCTTCGGCAGAGAGAGCTTTTAAAAAGTTCTCTCTGGAAAGCCCTTTAAATTCTTCTTTATTATATCTGAAGGGGAAAAGATGAAAAGCTGCCCTGGTAACATTGTTATATAATTTGTAAGGTATAATTCCGCGGATATCTTTAATCTGCGATTTCAAATATTCTGCATTTTCATTTCGGATGGATGTTTCTTCTTCCAGTCTTTTTAATTGTGCTAATCCAATAGCAGCCTGATACTCTGTTATTCGTAATTTGGTTCCTGCAATGACAGTACCGGCTCCTACCTCCCCTACCACTGTTCCGTAGGGATTTCCATAATTATGGTATGAGTAACATCTGTCCATGAAATCATCATCATCACTAACAATTGCACCACCTTCTCCAATGGGTAAATTTTTTGAATTCTGAAAACTAAAACATCCTGCATTACCAAATGTCCCCATTTTTTTATGATTTATTTCGGCTAACCATGCCTGGCATGCATCTTCTACAACAATAAGATCATGTTTTTCGGCGATTTGCATAATCTGTTCCATATCTGCAGGTAATCCTAAAATATGTACCGGTACAATTGCCCTGGTTCTGGATGTAATTTTTGCTTCTATTTTTTCAGGATTAATTTGAAAAGTTTCCGGGTCAGTATCAACAAAAACAGGCATTGCACCGGTGGCCAAAACAGCAACGACAGTTGCAATAAAAGTATAGGGTGGAACAATTACCTCATCACCACCTCCAATATTTAACTGAGCAAGTGAGGCAATTAATGCATTTGTACCGTTCACCACTGCCAAAGAACGTTTTGAACCAATAGTTTCAGCCCATTTTTTCTCAAATTCGGTTACTACTTTATTGCGTGACCAAATTCCACTTCGAAGAACTTCAAGGACTCTTTTTTCATCAGTTTCCGGATACCATCTTGGCCATTTTGGCCAGCTTTCAGTCCTGACAGGTTTGCCCCCAAGAATTGCAGGGATATCGGTATCTCTTTTAATACTGGTAAAGACCGTTGGGGTTGCACCCACTGACATAACAGTACCCAATCCTAAAATTGAGTTCTGTTTTATAAATTTCCGCCTTGAGTTTTTATTCATTTTTATTCTTTTAAAGAAGCTGTAAACTGGAAATATATCTTTTGTAAATATAAGAAAATATGTGAGAAAGTAATAAAACACAACATCTATATTAATACGAAATATCACATAAACAAGGCATTATGGAAGTTTAAAAAAGATACTGATCCTGAGCGATAGCGAGGGATCTCATGCATTTTATTCTCTGCATCTTGATGCATGATTTAAAAAAATCATTGCTCAGTTGAGATCTCCCGTTGCTTACAGCGGTGAGTTTCATCATCAACTATATTTGCATTGGTGCATGGTAAAATAAAAAGCATAAATAGAAAAAGAATACGAATAGTTAATTTGAATAATTAATAAAATAAATAACTTTATCGAAAGTTAATTTCTGTGTAGTAATGAAATACTCTGATTATGGAAAAACAAAAAGTGGCACTGGTATTATCAAGTGGAGGTGCAAGGGGAATGGCTCACATAGGTGTAATCGAAGAACTTGAAAAAGCAGGTTTTGAAATCAGTTCTATTGCCGGGTCTTCAATTGGTTCGGTTGTAGGAGGTATTTATGCTGCGGGGAAATTAAAGGAATTTGCAGAATGGGTGAAAGAACTTCATAAACTGGATGTTTATAAATTACTGGATTTTAATGTTAGTAAAAGTGGGTTCATAAAAGGAGATAAAGTTTTTAAGGAATTAGGAAAGTTTATTCCAGATTCAGATATTGAAAACCTTTCTGTTCCTTTCGTTGCAGTAGCAGTTGATATTATTCAACGAAAAGATGTGGCTTTTACCAGAGGTTCTTTATTTCAGGCCATCCGGTCATCGATTGCTATTCCGGGGGTTATTGTCCCCAATAAGGTTGATGGAACGAATCTTGTTGACGGGGGAGTAAGTGAGCCTGTACCCATTGATTTTGTGAAAAGGACTCCTGGAGATATCCTTGTAGTGGTTGATTTAAATGCACCTTTCAGTTATGTTACACCTGAATCTTATCATAATAACCTGAAAAAGAAAGAACAGCAATATGAAATTCTGGCAAAGAAAATCCGGAGAAAACTGGGGCTTCCCAAAAAGCTCGATTCAAAAGATAACCTGAGGTTTGGTTACTATGATATTCTGTATTCATCGTTTACTTTGATGCAGGAAAGATTATCCCAACGAACACTTAGTTTGCACAAACCGGATATTTTAATACAAATTCCCCGAAGTGCCTGTAAAACATTTGAATTCTACAGGGCTTCAGAATTAATTGAGGCCGGCAGATCTGGATTTATCAGGAAATATAAAAAATGGACAGAGGAAAAGAATCCTATTTCAAAAACAGTTTAAGTAATTTTAGTTTTGTCTCATTGTATTTAGGATAGCGTACAGAAAAATCATTCTTGTTTTTCTTATTCAGGATAGAGCGGTAATGAGTAAAGGTTTCAAAACTGCTTTTCCCATGGTATTTTCCCATTCCGCTTTCGCCCCTTCCTCCAAATGGAAGGTGCCGGTTAACAAACTGGAATACAGTATCATTAATTGCAGTAGTCCCTGAACGGGTTCCTTTTAAGATTTTCATTTGTTCCGCTTTTTTCTTTGAAAAAATATAAAGTGCGAGTGGATCAGGACGACTGTTTATAAACTCTATGGCTTCATCCAGAGATTGATATTCCAAAACCGGAAGAATCGGACCAAAAATCTCCTGTTGCATAATTGGGTCTTCCGGTGTAACATCTGTAATAATTGTAGGAGCAACATAGCATGTTTCAGGATCAGTAGTCCCACCGGCTACTATTGTTCCCGCGTTCATGAGTTCCTGCAAACGAAGTACATTAGCTTTATTTACAATCCGTACAAAGTCATTGCTTTCCTGCGGATTTGGACCAAAGAATTTCTCAACAGAATGACAAAGTTTTTCTACCAATACTTTTTTTACTTTTTGATCAACAAGAATATAGTCAGGAGTTACACAGGTTTGACCTGCATTCAGGAATTTACCCCACACAATTCTCCTGGCAGCCCTGTCCAGGGGAGCATCTTCCGTAATTACGCAGGGGCTTTTCCCTCCGAGTTCCAATGATACGGGAGTCAGATGCTTTGAGGCAGCCTCCATTACTTTGCGTCCAACATACGGACTTCCTGTAAAAAAGATATAGTCAAATTTTTCTTTTAAAAGTGCCTGGGCACTCTCCCTGTTTCCATTTATAATTGCAATATATTCCGGTGGGAAATTTTCAGATATCATTTCTTCCATTAAACTTGCAATGGCAGGAGTATTTGAAGAGGGTCTTAAAAATACACAGTTACCAGCCGCCATGGCAGCAACCAATGGACCAAAGAGCAACTGAAATGGATAATTCCATGGAGCAAGAACAAGTACCTGACCGTATGGTTCAGGAAAAATGCAACTCTTCGCTCTGAATAAAAGCAAAGGAGTCCTGACGGTTTTCTTCCGGCTCCATTTTTTCATGTTTTTGAGTAAAACCCGTAATTCTTTTAACACCAGTCCTATTTCAGTTGACCATACTTCATATTCTGATTTGTGGAGGTCTTTCCATAAAGCTGTTTCTATTTTTTTCTGATTTTGCAAAATTACTTCCCTGAGTTTTTTTAGATTCTTCTTTCGGAAAGCAAGGTCTTTTGTTGCATCTGTATTGAAAAATGCTTTTTGTTTTCTTACGATGTCCGGTATCTGCTCCGTTTTCATGCTTTTTGTTTTTTAAGTAAATCAATCTGGTGATCCAGCTTTTTTTGGGTATTACCTTCCTTTTCAGGTATGTGACTCATCGCATATTCTGCAATGGCCGAAATGCTGAAACTTGGATTTACCCCGGGGTTTGCCTGCAGTACGGAACCATCCAGAACATACATATCCGGATAACCATGAACCTCAAAATGCGCATTTATCAAACCATCTTCCCTGGTTCTCCCCATTGGGCTGCCTCCCAGAATATGGGCAGTTGTCGGCCGGTTGAAAAAAACTTCCAATAAGTTATTTTGTGCTGTACCTCTTGTTTTTTTGGCATAACTTTCCATTACTTTTTGTCCGATATCAATGTAGGCAGGAACTTTTAGCTCACCTTTATTTTTTATTTTCATGGTGCTTCCCCTCCAGGTCCTTCGCCAGATGAATTTCATCCGGTTATTGTAAGATTGCATAACCAGGAAGATAACCATATTTGAAGACCATTTAAAATCAAAAAGTATCTTTAAAAATTTATGCGGCTGTAAAATGGATTTTCCACAAAGCCTCAATGCCCGTAACAGAGGCTGCGGAGAATCTTTTACTGCCAGGCCAAAAAATGATTTCATGGCATTGGATCCATCGGGGTATTTAACGACCTCAATGTGCGTGTGCGGATCCGGATTAAAAACAGAAGTAATGGCCAGTCCGTTGTTCAGTTTTTCCCTGGCTCCTGAAACAGCACAAAGTGTTTCAGAATTTGTACGGACATTATTTCCCAGTTGATTTGAGAGGAGGGGAAGTGTTTTGTATTTATACTTCTGTTTTAATAAGAGTTCCATGGAACCCAGCGTACCTCCGGAAATGATAATGCCTTTTGATGTGAAGAGCTGCTTCTCAGAGTTCAGAAATGAGGTTGAAGACCGTGTTTCGACCTGATAAAGACCATCTTTTCGGTGAATTTTTTCAACTATTCTTTCCGGAATGATCCGTACACCGAACTTTTCTGCAAAGAACAGGTAATTCTTATCCAGTGTATTTTTTGAGTTCTCACGGCATCCTACCATACAACCCGCACATTCTTTGCACCCCTTTCTTAAAGGACCTAAGCCGTAAAAATATGGATCCTTTTCTTCCTCTGTATCACCCATGTAAACCCCAACATTTACATTTGTAAATGTATGGGCACTGTCAAAATCATTTGCGACCTTCCACAGGTAATCATCTTCTGTGTTTATTTTATCATAACCGGTTCTTCCAAGCATGAAATCAGCTTTTTCATAGAATGGCTTTAATTCTTTTTTCCAGTCAGCGAACCCCGACCATTCTTCAGCTTCAAAGAAATTGTCTGGTGGATAAAAAAGGGTATTTGCATAAACCAGGCTTCCTCCGCCAACTCCAACACCTGTGAGGATGCTGGCTTCTTTAAAGAAGGAAAGTTTTTGTATCCCAAACATTCGCAAAGCAGGGACCCATAAGTATTTAAACAGATTATTATTTGTTTTTGGGAAATCTGCATTGCGGAACCTTTTCCCTTTTTCAATAACACAAACAGAGTAGCCTTTTTCAGCCAGCCATATTGCAGAAATACTGCCACCAAAACCGGAGCCAACTACAATATAATCAAAAACCTGCTTCATAAAATTCCGTAAAAATAGCTAAATTTTTTGTCAGGTTTTAATAAAACCACGACCTATTAATAAAAGTTTATTTAAGTATTTGCTTAAATTATAAAATATAAGTATATTTGTAGCCTTAATCATATTAAAATTATATACGATGAAAAATAATCCTACATGTATCCGGGTTTTTGCTGATGAAAAGCAAATAAATATTTGTAAAGAGAAATTACAATCGGGCAGTTCAGCAATACGACAATTGAGTAATATCCTTGCACTTACCGGAAATGAAACAAGGCTGGGAATTTTATTTCTGTTAGCTGAAGAGGGAGAATTATGCCCCTGTGACCTTGCTGATATTCTCGGAATGAGTATCCCGGCTGTATCCCAGCATCTCCGGAAAATGAGAGATGGAAATATTGTACATACCAGGCGTGAGGCGCAAACTATTTATTATTCCATTAAGGAGGATCAAATGGAATTGCTCCGGCCTTTATTCAACCATATTACAAATCAAAAATTCAAAATAACAACATTATGAAATCAAAATCAAACAAATTCGCAGGAGTAGGAATTCTCACTGCGGTAGCAGCATCACTATGCTGTATTACACCGGTTCTGGCCCTTGTCTCCGGAGCTTCGGGTGTTGCCTCTTCTTTTTCGTGGATGGAGCCTTTCAGGCCTTACCTGATCGGATTTACCGTTTTGGTATTAGGCTTTGCATGGTATCAGAAACTGAAACCTAATAAAGCAGCGGAACCTGACTGTGCCTGTGAAGAGGATGAAAAACAAAGCTTCTGGCAAACAAAAGCTTTTTTAGGTATCGTTACGGTTTTTGCAATTATTATGATGGCATTCCCTTTTTACGGTCAGATTTTCTATCCGGAAAACAGAATCCCAACGGAACTTGTATTGTCTGAAAATTTTCAGGAACTGGAGTTAAATGTAAGCGGGATGACCTGTAATGGTTGCGAAGATCATGTGGAACATACCATCAGTGCTTTACCCGGTGTGAACGGGGTTTCAGCCAGCTTCAGTGAAGAATTGGTGAAAGTACGGTTTGATGCCGGCCAGACGGATAAAAAAGCCATTGTAAATGCAATTAACGGAACCGGTTACAAAGTGGAAGGAACTGTTGGTGCTGAAAACCCTGATCATGGGGAGCCCGGACATGTTTGTGGTCCGGATGGATGTAACTAAATTTTTTTGCCCTGCTTAATTAATTAATGTTTCGCAGGTAAAGTAGTTTGGCATAATATATTTATATTAAGATTGTTGACCTTAGTGAGTCCTTTGCGGCCTTGGTGGTTAAAATCGGATATTCTAATATTACCACTAAGGAACACTAAGGAATGCCCAAAAGTATCACAAAGTAAAAAGTTCAAAAATGGAAATATTAATTAATAAAATGTGCAAAAGATAAGCGGCAGGCTTGTAATCAATATAAACTGACCCTGCCATGAATAAAAAAAAATTAAAAAGTGTGTTTAAGGATATTAAAAGTCCTGACCACTGTATGTATTAAACAATGGAAAAAATGAAAGTATCAGAATTTAAAATAAAAGGAATGACCTGCGACCAGTGTGCTGTAGGTATTGCCGGGAAATTTGAAGGCTTAAAAGGAATTATACAAAAGGATATCAGTTATCCTGCCGGATCGGGAAAGTTTGAATATGACCCCAATGAAATTTCAAAACAGGAAATAATTGATGTTATCAATTCCACGGGTCATTATTCAGTGGCAGGGGAGATTCCATCCGGGAATGATGAAGTGCAATATGATCTCATCATTATCGGGGGCGGTTCTGCCGCCTTTTCAGCGGCTATTAAAGCCAATGATCTGGGACTGAGTACGCTGATGGTCAATGATGGTTTGCCATTTGGGGGTACCTGCGTAAATGTGGGTTGTGTACCTTCCAAAAATCTGATAAGGGCAGCTGAAACCGTATATCATACCGGTCATTCCCGGTTTGAAGGTATCCGGCCCAAAGGTGCTGATGTGGATTATGCCCGGCTGATACAGGGGAAGAAGCAACTGGTTTCAAATCTTCAGCAAAAAAAATACATGGATGTGGTAAGTGACTTTGAAAACCTGAAAATGGTCAAAGGAATGGCAGAATTTATGGATGAAAAAACCATTATTGTAAACGGAGAAGATAAATACAAAGGAATGAAGTTTTTGATTGCCACCGGCGCAACAACAAAAATTCCCGACATAAAAGGCCTTGCAGAGGTGAAATATCTAACCAACATTTCTTTATTCGATTCAGAAAAACAACCGGAGTCCATGATCGTACTGGGTGGTGGGTACATTGCCCTGGAAATAGCCCAGGCATATCACAGACTGGGAACCAAAGTGACCCTGCTTCAGCGTTCCGGCCATGTATTGTCAAAACAAACGGATGATATTGCAACGGAATTAACTGGCCACCTGCAAAAGGAAGGTCTTGACATTCATACAGGCCTGGATTTTATCGAAGTTTTGCAGGAAAATTCTGTAATCCGTGTAATAACAAAGCAAAACGGGATACATAAGGAATTTTCTGCAGAGAAAATTCTTGTCTCCACAGGGATAAAACCAAATACGGAGAAACTGTCGGCTGAGAGGGCCGGGCTTGAATTGACAAAGACTGGTCACATTAAAGTAAATGACAAGCTGCAAACAAATATCCGTAACATCTATAGTGCCGGAGATTGTATCAATACTCCCTCTTATGTTTATACTGCGGCTTTTGAAGGAAAAACCGCTGTTGAAAATGCTTTTACAGGGGTAGATAAAAAAGTGGATTATTCATCCCTTCCATGGGTTGTTTTTACAGATCCTCAGGTTGCGGGTGCAGGCATGGATGAAGTACAGGCAGAAGCTGATAATATTCCTTTTGAGGTATCAAAACTGGAGTTAAAAGATGTTCCCAGGTCAATTGCAGCAAGAGATACCCGCGGTTTTATCAAATTAATAAAGAATACCCAAACAGATAAACTTATTGGTGCCAGAGTGGTTGCACCGGAAGGAGGTGAGCTTATCCAGCAACTCAGCATGGCCATTAAATACGGCATCAGTGTAAAAGATCTTGCAGAGAGTTTTTACCCCTACCTGACCCTGAGTGAAGGAATAAAACTGGCAGCCATTACCTTCGGTAAAGATGTGGCTACATTAAGCTGTTGTGCCAGCTAATTTGGAGCTGTATTCCTGTCAAATGGAAAGATGTAGTATATGACAGATTATTTGCTAGTTAGCGGCATAATAGTTTGAAATCCAAGTATCATTTTAAAAAATAAGCTGGCTGGCTTTGATAAGTTTTCTGGCTGGAGTAATCGTTTATTGGTTACAATACAAATTGGTTTTTAATAATTGAATTTTAAATGTTATTACTGACCTTTCCCATGTCGATTTAATATGGGTTATAAATAATTGCATTATTCTCATATTAAAAATTTGTCCTTATGCCGGACGGGCACTTACTTTTTTACTACAGCTAAAAAAAGTAAGCAAAAAAAGCCGCCGCTGCGGTAAAAATTGCTAAAAATAAATTCATTTCACTAAAAGAAAATAACTCATCCACAGTAGCGGATTCAAACAGATTTTCTTTCTTAACGCTTCATTCATTG
>JANTGF010000094.1 GCA_024763075.1 Bacteroidales bacterium
GTTATTCTCGTTTTGAAAACGGTCATTTACAAAAGTAAACTCCCTGATTTTTAAAGCTTCGAAAGCCTTGTCTTTGGCGTCTTCTAAGAAGCCACTTGAAAAGTTATGAGTTTTCTTAGAAGCACTAATTAGCCGCATGGTTTAATGGCAGGTTAATGACAAAAACAGTTCCCCTGTTCCATTTACTTTCCACTTCAATCATACCTCCGTGCATTTCAATAATTTTTTTAACGTAGTATAAGCCCAGTCCCAGTCCTTTAATGCTCTTTCTAAATTTTTCCCCTCTGAAAAATTTAGTAAAAATATACGGTTCTTCTTCTTTGGGAATTCCCATTCCATTATCTTTAACCTTTATAATGATATTTTTTTTATCACATTTTGCGCTTAGCTCTATATATGTGGGCTCTCCTCCATATTTCAAAGCATTGGATAACAGATTATGAATCGCAATACTGAGTTGAAAACTATCAATCCGGGCAGAACAATACCGGAGATTGAGATTCTCAATTAACTTGAATTTTTTATCGGAATTCTCCAGTTTAAATCCCCCGATCCTGTTTTTCAGGAAAGCTTTCATTTCAACTTTTTCAGGTTTAAGTTTGATCTGGTCTCTTTCCCATATATTTACATCCAGAATACGCTCAATAAGCATAGATAATTGTTTATTCTGAGATTTAATAATTTCGGATAAACTCACAATTTGTTCTTTACTCTGCCGGACACTTTGCTCCGTCAGCGAACTTGCAGCCACTGAGATAGTAGTAAGCGGGGTTTTAAGCTCATGCGTAAGATTATTTATAAAATCCGTTTTCATTTCAGACAATTTCTTATGTTTCAGCATATTATTAATAGTGAGGAAAAACACCAGCCCGGCCATAAATACAGACAACATTGCCAGCAAAAAAGCAAAAGTCAGATCTCTGAAGATAATCCGTGTTTTATGACTAAAATCCACATAATAATCAAAAGAAATGTGAAAATAATTTCCCTCAACATTGAAACTGGTAACATGTAAAGCACCTTCTTCTTTCCATTCCTTTTCATATTTTTTCTTTATTTCTTCTTTTTCCGTAAATACAGTATACCGCACATCCGGGTCCATAAGTGAAATTTCATGAATGTGAAATCCCGTCTTAAAATCCGTATCCAGACCGAGATGGGCAAGGTAAACCTTAAGATACAAACTAATACGCTCCTGAGTTTTTAAAATGGTAAGGTAATCCAAAAACACCTGTTGATTCAGGTTTGAAATTACAGAATCATCTGTGGCCGTATAATATTCATCCAGCCAGCCCGGGGCCTTTAAATCCATAAGATAAAATACAGTATCCATGCCGTTAGTCCCGAGTCTTTCCTGGAAATCTATCTGGCCTGTTCTGATTGCATTTCCGTAGGTTGCATCAAATTCCTTTATTTTCAGTTCATATAATCCTGATATCAGATAATATTGTATAGCAACCAATCCAAGGAGTGCTGTTAAAGCTATTATTATAGTAATGCGGGATTTCATAAGAATAATAATCTCAAACACTCTTCTTCTTCAGGTGAAAAAACACAGCTGCCAGAGTAAGAATAAAGATTCCGAAAAACAAGATCATCATTGGAATATCGCCTCTTTCGCCATAATAACCTGCAGCATTTAATACCGAATAGATCATCATACCTAGACCTAAAACATTTAATAATTTTCCATTTAACTTTTTTTTCAGCAGGAAAAGTCCACTTATAAGGCAACAAAAAGCCATCATAAATTCTGAAAACAAATGAAAAGTAAGCTCTGTCTTTCCTTCCGGCAGACTTTCATTTAATAAAATAAAGACCCACATGGCAATTACCGAAACCCCAATAATTACAGAATAGTACCCAATAACTTTATTTGTCATAGCTTGTATTTTTATATATTTCAGCTTGTTTCATGCCTTCTTTTACGAGCTTAAAATTAAGAGATTTTCAGTAACTTCTGAAACATTAACCAAACCTTAACATTTCATTAACATATCCGGAAATGAATATGTCTTAGTTTTGTCATGAGATCATTCTTATATCCATTTAAAAACACATACCATGAAAAAGTCATTTTTTATTATTGCGGCACTGGTTGTAACCGGATTCATGTTACAGGCAGGCCAGGTAAAAGCACAGGAATTATCAGAGAAAGAACAAAAAGAGCTGCAGAAAGAATTGGAAGTAGTCCAGGAAAAACAATTCAAAAACCAGGAAAAACTCGTGAGAGCATACGAGAAAGAATTCCGTGGAATAGTAGCTTCCCCTGATATGGTGTATGATATTCCTCCGCCTCCTGCTCCTCCAGCTATTTTCTATGGCTCTGAAAAAAGTTTTAAGCTTTCGTTGCGAAAAAAGTTCAATGGAGAATCCATTACAAAAAAGACAAATTTCACTGTTGAAAAAGATCAAAAGAGACTTAAGCTAAACATTACAGGTAGTTTAAAAGAAGGAGAACTGGATATAAAATTCACTTTGCCTTCAGGCAAATTATTCAAAAAGATTACCATTGATCCATCTGCTGACATTACCTGGTCCCAGTCTTTCAAAATTGAAGAAGACAATAAGTATATCGGGCAATGGAATGTCGAAATTAATGCAAAAAAGCCGCATGGGGTTTACACTGTTGATATCACAGGGTATTAGAAACAACTGTATTTATCAGTCATTTTGTAAAAAAGAAGCTTCTTTGTATTTCAAGTATAGCACCGGTCCATTTAAAGGTACCGGTGTTTTTGTTTATCTTTATGCAATATTTAAATTCTTTACCATTCTAGAAATACATAAAGTCTGTTTTTATGAAAGAAGCACTGTTCGGAAAAACATTGAATGAACTAACTGAGCTGACTGTTAAGGCCGGTCTTCCTAAATTTACAGCCAGACAAATTGCGGACTGGCTGTATAAAAAAGACATCTCCGGTATTGAAGAAATGACAAATCTTTCAAAAAAAGCCAGAAAGCTTTTATCAAATTCATACATCCTTGGGTTAACACCTCATGTGCAGGTTCAAACCTCGGTTGACGGAACAAAAAAATATCTTTTTCCTGTTCAGGATAAGTTTATTGAATCCGCTTATATACCGGAAAAATCACGTAATACTTTATGTGTTTCCACTCAGGTCGGTTGCAAAATGGCTTGCTCTTTCTGTATGACAGGTAAGCAGGGTTTTCAGGGAAATCTGAGTGCAGGCGAGATTCTTAACCAGTTCCAAAGCCTGCCTGAAAAAGAAAGTCTTACAAATATGGTTTATATGGGAATGGGTGAGCCCCTGGACAATCTCACTGAAGTACTGAAAAGTCTTGAGATATTAACATCTGACTGGGGTTATGGCTGGAGTCCGAGAAGGATAACTGTTTCCTCCATTGGCATCATTTCTTCTCTCAAAACATATCTGGAAAAAAGTTCCTGTGCGCTTGCAATCAGTATGCACAATCCTTTTGATGATGAACGCAAAAGACTGATGCCGGTTCAGAAAACGAATCCCATCCGGGAAGTCATTAAAATTATCAAAAACCATCCTGCTGAAAGGCAAAGGAAAATTTCATTTGAATACATTCTTTTCAGGGACATCAATGATACACCAAAACATGTGGAAGAAATAAGCAAACTACTCAGAGGATTCCGATGCCGGGTAAACCTGATTCGTTTTCATTCCATTCCCGGATCAAAACTCAAAGGATGTTCCATGGAAGAAATGGAAAAATTCAGGGATTTACTGAATGAAAAAGGCATTACGGCAACCATCCGGAAATCCCGTGGGGAGGATATTGCAGCTGCCTGTGGGTTGTTATCAACCAAAGCAATGACATAAAACCTGCAAAACAGATACTTTATACTTTTTTTAATTAAGAAACGATTTTTCTTTTTTTTTGATTAACTTTCGTTTCCTTTTTAATGACTAAATTTAACCAGATGAAAGTTCAAAAAATTTTCGGGATCATTCTGCTTATACTTTCCATTGTATTAAGTAGTTGTACTACAAAAAAAGAACAACCCAGTCAGCCAAATATTGTTTTCATCATGTCTGATGATCACGCCTACCAGGCAATCAGTGCCTACCGGCATCCCATCGGAAAACTTGCTCCCACTCCGAATATAGACCGGATTGGCAATCAGGGGATGATCTTTAACCGGATGTTTGTAACCAATTCTTTATGCGGACCGAGCAGGGCTGCTATTATTACAGGAAAGTTCAATCATCTTAATGGTTTTATGAGAAATGGTGACCGGTTTGATCCGGATCAGCCTACCTTCCCAAAAATGCTCCAAAAAGCTGGCTACGAGACGGCAGTGATAGGAAAATGGCACCTGAAGTCTCTGCCAAAAGGATTTGATTACTGGTATGTATTACCTGGCCAGGGGCATTATTACAATCCTGACTTTGTTGAACAAACGGGTGATACGGTCAGAGCACATGGCTATGTTACAGATATAATTACCGATAAAGCGCTAAGTTGGCTTAAAGGCAGAAAGGACAAATCAAAACCCTTCCTGCTGATGTTCCAGCATAAGGCACCCCACCGGGAATGGCTTCCGGCTGAACCTTACCTGGATCTCTATCATAAAACGACCTTCCCGCTCCCTGATAATTTTTTTGATAATCATGAACACATGGGAACAGCTGCACGGGATGCAGAAATGCTGGTCAGTGAGAATATGGCACTGAGTTCAGATAATAAAATTGATCCGGAAATTGTAACTGAAACAGGTCACACGCCATTTCTGAAATGGTATTTTAATGCCTACAGAAATAATCTGAAAAGAATGGATGACCAACAACGGGCCCGGTGGGATGAAGTTTACAAACCCATTAATGAAGCCTTCCGAAGAAATCCACCCTCGGGAGATGAACTTTTCAAATGGAAATATCAGCGATACATGCAGGATTATCTTGCCTGTATCCGTTCGGTGGATGATAATGTGGGAAGAATACTGGATTATCTCAAAGAGAATGACCTGGAAGAAAATACCATTGTGGTTTACACATCCGACCAGGGTTTTTACCTTGGTGAGCATGGCTGGTTCGATAAGCGGTTTATGTATGAAGAATCTTTCAGGACGCCTCTTTTGATCCGTTATCCGAAATTGCTTAAACCCGGTACAAAATCTGATAAGCTCGTCCAAAACATTGATTTTGCACCAACTTTCCTGGAACTGGCAGGTGTGCCCGTTCCTGATGATATGCAAGGGGTGTCCCTGACTCCCCTGCTAAAGGGCAAAAACCCGGATAACTGGCGAAAATCTCTCTATTACCATTATTATGAGTTCCCCGGAATCCATATGGCAAAGCGGCATTATGGCATTCGTACAGAACAATACTCACTGATCCATTTTTACTATGATATTGACGAATGGGAATTATATGACCTGGAAAAAGATCCGGCTCAAATGAACAATGTAATTGACCATCCTGAATACATGGAAATACGGAATACACTTCATCACCAACTGGACAGTCTTGTCAAAATGTATAAAGATCCGCTGGATGATGCACCTGAGTCCAATGAAAAAATATAACTCATTTAATATCTGCCACTAAACCTTAAGTGCCGAACATTAGTTACTGACGAATATCGAATACTGATATTATCAATGATACCCCCTGCTCAAAACCCTCCGATGGGATCGCCGGGAGGAGGAAACATACCGGACGGGATGTAAAATTCGTCAGGTTTGGCAAGAAACCTTTTTATGTCCATCCCGCTTTTAATATAGATTGTTTTCAATGGATCATCTGTATTTTTGTCCATTCTTATCTCACAAAAATCTCCCAACTCCATTATTTTCGAATAAGTTACTGACCTGACCTCCTCTGAAGCATTTACATCTGCAGCCAGTTTCATTAGATTTCTTAGTACTACATTCTTCACCATAAACTGCAAATTTGCCTTTATTCCAGTTTCATTTTTAACATACCATGTTTTATTAAGCAGGGTATTTAACAATTCCATCATTCCCGGATTGTTCTTATCTCTTGCATGATATTCTGCCATCCGTGCCATCCTCTCCGGGTTCAGCAACAACGAAACCGTAATTTCAGTAAGCCCTTCAGCCGCACCCACAGGATCAAATGTTGCACCTGTATAGCCAGGGAATAACTCCCGGGTCGGAGAATAGCCTAATGGACGCGGAGGGATTTTTTCAAGCAAACTCTGAGGGATTATCAGATTTTCCGGTTGAATGGTCATCATAAGAGCATTCATTGCTCTTCTTTGTTCATCGGGGTTTACTATCCGGGTCGTGAACTGTCCATCGCCTTTTAAAGCATACGTATATTCCAGCCCTCCAATGGTTTTAGAAGCTGCAATAATCTGATAACGATGCATCATGTAAGCCGGTACCAGTACATCTTCAATGGTTGCCATGGGCATCCCTTCCTGAATTGCATTTTCAGAAAAATCTTTCAATACTTTTCTCCTTACTTCCATCGTCCGGTTTAGTTCAGAAACAGCATTTATTCCATTATCCCAAAGATGCGTTACAGGATGAGCACTTCCGGGTGGACGTGCATCCTGATCACTCAGGAAGGCCTGACCTTTTTTCAAATAAGCCATAATGATTCCGTTCAGGGCTTTCAGTTCATCTGTTTTTTCAGGAAAATCATGATAGCCATAATCAATAGTTACCTTATCCCACTCACCTATTCCCGTATCATAAGCATCCGAAAGATCAATTTCACCATTATCATCCAGTTTTACGTAAGGAGCCGGGTAATCCATTACCGAAGCCCTGTTTTGAGTGCTGGCAATGTAATTATGCACAAGCCCAAGTGTATGGCCGGTTTCATGAGCAGCCAGCTGACGAATCCTGGCAAGTGCCATTTTCTTCATCTTATCAGATACAGGTTTGCCATCTCTGTAAGGGTTAAGCAAGCCCTCAGCGATAAGGTAATCCTGCCGGACCCGTTGAGAACCAAGTGAAACATGGCCCTTAATAATCTCTCCTGTCCGGGGATCAACCACACTTCCCCCATAAGACCAACCCCGGGTTGAGCGATGTACCCACATAATTACATTATACCTTACATCCAAAGGATCTGTATCAGGCGGCAATACTTTAACCTGAAAAGCATTCTTAAAGCCTGCGGCTTCAAATGCTTCATTCCACCAGGACGCTCCCTCCACCAGTGCCGACCGAACCGGTTCAGGAGTAGCACGATCCACATAATAAACAATGGGATTCACTGCTTCACTCACTTCTTTTTCAGGGTGCTTTTTCTGTAAGCGATGCCGGATAATAAACCTTTTCATCATGGGTTCACCCAAAGGAGTGGCAAAATCCATATAACTGATATTAATGTATCCCGAACGCGGATCATAAACACGCGGTTTATATCCGGGTTCCGGCAAAGCAACAAAAGAATGATGTATATGAATGGTGATCAGACCCGGACTGGGAGTAACGCTCCTCACCCATCTTCCGGGAGAAGTGCCTTTAAAAGTAAGGATTACATCAATTTCGGAATTTTGCGGGAAGCTACGTGTCCTTTCAGGATTAATGGAAGACCTGGACAAATCCACTGTGAAACTCCCCTGATTAGTACGACGAAGCCGGTCAGCAATTTTATGATTATCATTTAAAAAGAAAGTTGTAGCATCTACCAGTACTTTCCCTTCTTCCTCCGCTTCAATCTTAAATCCCCAGATAACCGATTCCGCAAACGACTCCTTAACCGCATTTTTTTCATCCGGGTCCTTTGTATTTGCCCGGTAAGACAGATTAGGCTGGATCATCAATACCTTTGGGCCAATCCGGTGAAGGCTTACCAGGCGTGAAGGGCCTATCTGTCCACGATCCAGGCCAATGTCATTCGATCCCAGCCCTTGAGACAAGAAGTCAACATACAGGAATTCCGTATCCATTTTCGAAATCTCCAGCCATATTTTTCCTTTATTTTCATCCCAGTAAAAATTAAAAAAACCCTTAAAAGACTTCATTTTTGCTGTTTTCTCAGCAATAGTTGGCATGCTTCCGGCAAAAAGACATGAACCTGAAATGAAAACAGAAATGGAAAGGAACAGAAAAAGCTTTCTCATATTAATCACTTTTTAAAAAACATTCATAAAACCATTTGCTTATTTTTTCTTTTGATTCTTATCCAAAGGGCGATAATTTACACCCATCACTTTAAGCCGTTCAAGATTTGGTTCCAGCCGTTTCAGAAAATCATCATAATTCATATACTCCTTTGAGGTCCAGCCAACTTCAGCCAATGCACAGGCACGGGGGTAAACCATATATTCTACATAATCTGTTGTAGCCATATATTCTGTCCAGACATTTCCCTGAGTTCCCAGGATATGCTTTGCTTCATTCTTATCCAGTTCTTCGGGAACAGGATCATATGAATAAACTTTTTCTAGGGGCAGGAATCCTCCAATAGCCAGTGGCTCCTTTTCTTTTGGTCCCTGGTAATGATCCAGATAACAATATTCACCCGGAGTCATAATTACATCATGATCCATTTTTGCAGCCTGAATTCCACCTTTCACTCCTCTCCATGACATTACTGTTGCACCGGGAGCCAGCCCCCCTTCAAGAATCTCATCCCAACCTATTATTTCACGACCGTTCTCATTTAAAAATTTTTCTATCCTTCTAATAAAATAGCTCTGGAGTTCATGTTCATCCTTAAGCCCTTCTTTCTTAATCCGGACCTGACATTTATTACATTCCTTCCATCTTTCCTTCGGACATTCATCACCCCCAATGTGTATGTATTTTGAAGGAAACAAATCTATAACTTCAGACAGGATCCCTTCAAGAAACTTAAAAGTTTCATCATTCCCGGCACAATATACATCCTTATGTACACCCCAAACAGTAGCTACCTCATAAGGACCTCCTGTACAACCCAGTTCAGGATACGAGGCGAGGGCTGCCAGTGAATGTCCGGGCAATTCAATCTCCGGAATTACCGTAATATGTAACTTCTTTGCATAGGCCACAATATCACGCACCTCCTCCTGTGTATAATAACCTCCGTATCTTTTACCGTCAAATTTCTGATCCTTGCGTGTATAACGACCAACAAGCGTTTCCTTCCTGTAAGCGCCAACTTCCGTAAGCTTTGGGTACTTTTTTATCTCAATTCTCCATCCCTGATCCTCTGTAAGATGCCAATGGAACGTATTATACTTATAAAGAGCCATCACATCAAGGTATTTTTTAATAAATTCAGGAGGAAAAAAATGTCTTCCCACATCCAGGTGCAGCCCCCTGTAAGGGAAACGGGGCATATCTTCAACCGCAACCGAGAGAATTGTCATTGGATTGTTCTCACCCTGACCATCACTTTCCAGCTTTGCCGGCATTAACTGGCGAATGGTTTGTACGCCATAGAAAACTCCGTCAGCAGTGGACGATATCAACGTAACTTTGTCCGCATCAACGGCAAGTCGATAACCTTCATCTCCCAGAGGAATTTTTTTTATGACAAATAAAATATTTCCTTCAGAGGGTTTTTCCGATACAGCAGCCTCAACCTTCAAGTTCATTCCACTGCTGTTTTTCAGTAACCCGGCAAAAAAGTTTGCCACCCCTTCGATTTCTCTGTCTGCAGGAAAATAAAGTATTTTGGTATTTCCGGTAATCTCAAAACTACCTTTTTGGGGTATTAAAGCTTCCGGCCTCGGAATGACATTATACCTACAATTAATCTGATGCTGAGACCAGGAAATCAATCCGGAGAAGGACAACATGGCAATAAATGCTAATTTAATTTTACTCATGGTTATTAAATATTTAATGGTTAAAGACACTAAAAAAATATGTATTCAGCTTATTCTTTCCATTTCCCTTAGTCGCTCTTCAGTTCCGTATTTTTTGGCAGCATTTATCATTGCCATGAAATTTTCCGGGGGAGTATTTCTCCCCATTGCACACCCGGAACTTAAAAAAAGTCCCTTCCCCCTGGTTTTCTGAATAATCTCCCGGGCCATGGCATCCACTTTCTCAGGTGTACCTAATACCAGTGGGTCTGAAGGATCAATATTCCCCATCAACACCGTATCCTGCTGAATTACTTTTCTCGCCCATCCTAAATCCACCTGCCAGTCAAGCTCCAGTATTTTAGCACCGGTAGTGGCCATATCCTCTACGATACCGGTTGTATCTCCACAAATATGTATGGAAAAAGGAATACCATGCTCCTGGACATCATTTGTCATTTGAATCTCCGGTTTTAAAGCAAACTCCCTGAACATTTCCGGGGAAATCAGACTGGGACCGGCATAAGCATCTCCGATTGAGGTAGCATGAGCACCCGTATCCTTCATCGCTTTGGCAAAGGCAGTTCCGGCCTTTCTGCAATAATCAATAACTTTCTTAATCTGATCCGGATCCTCCATCATAAGGTCTTCCATAAATTGCTGTGCTCCACGCAATAATGTAGCCAGTGTAAATGGGCCCTGGTCTGCCCTGCCCATAACAAAAACCTGGTCTCCAACTTTTTCAACCAGCATCCGGGTAGCCTCCAGCCAGACGGGTAAACGCCCGCTTTTCCAGGGATCAGGAATTTCAAGGTTCTCCACATCTCTGAGATCCTTCAAAAGGGGAAGCTGTTCATTAACTATTGCTGGTTCATCATCCCGGAATATTACACTAGCTCCGCATGCTTCCGCCAGACTTGCATCGTCAAAGTCAATTACAATACCATCATAATCAAATTTTTCAATACAGGCAAGGTGCGCCTCAACCATTTTATCTGCATTATTTGATAGTTCACCAACTTTGATCCCTGCTGTTTCTGCAGCCAGCATAAAACTTTGGGGTACCACCGGAATCCGGTCTGGAATATTTCCATTCATAATAGTGAGACATCTTTCTAAAGAATTCATAAGGTTGTTATTTTTGCAATATCTTCATAAAATTTGTAAAAAACCAGGATCAAAAAACCAGTACTTCCTTATTTTCATCTTTTATGTATTCTGTAAAACTTTTGCCCATTCCTCTCACATCAATGCCCAGTTTTTTCAAGTCCTCAGTCACACCATATTGTTCAGTGCACCAGCTACAGGCTTCCAGTTTTACCCCTGCTTTTTCAAGTTTCTTAATTAAGTTTTGCAATTCCTTATCTTCGGCCAGCAACTTCGCCGACGGACCCCAGACAATCATGGTAACATCATCGAACCATCCCTGTTTTTTAGCATTAATCGTATAAATGTAGAGCATCTTGGTAAAAACATCCTTCTCACCGGTTGTCCAAAGTACAACCAAACCTTTATCATCTCCATTCTCTTCTTTGTCATGATCCTGAGAGAAGCCGGTATTTGCAGCCATAAAAAAAAGAATCAGAGGAAAAATCATCCAAATTTGTTTTTTCATTTTTCAATTGTTAAGTAAAATTTATAATATTCCTGATTTACAATTCTTCCAAAACCTGAAGAATCTCTGTTGTAGAAACAATCTTAGCATAGGAACCGGACAGAGCACTTAAAGTTGCGTAATGAACATCCCATGACTTTATAATTTTATCCTTATATCTCAAATCTCTCGTAGCACAGGCATCATCAACAACTGTACACTTAAACCCATAATCGTGGGCAGCTCTTGTAGCAGCTTCCACGCACATCTGGGTTTGCATCCCTGTTATTATCAGATTTTTTATATTCTTTTCGTTAAGGAATTCCAGCAGATCTGTTCCAAGAAATGCATTGGCTTCATTCTTCGTGATCACTTTTTCACCCTCCACCGGAGCAACGTCGGGATATATTTCCGTTCCTTTCTTCGCGTTGTGTTTCACATGAATCACCAGCATTCCTTTTTCCCTGAATTCTTTTAAAATTTCCGATGCATTTTTACTTGCATTCTCAGGTTCCACCAAAGGAAGACTTCCTCCGGGAAAATAAAAATACTGTATATCAATGATCAGTAAGGCAGTATTATCTTCACTCATTGGTGCCTTGTTTCCCTGTGAAAAAGCAATGGGAGCAACTGTAACTAAAAACAAAAACCATAAAAAAACGGGTAACTTCATAATGCAGAATATTTATTCAACTAATATAAGGAAAATTTCACTTTCACAAAAAGGCCAGGTTCTTGCATTTTTGCATAATTTAGTGCCAAATTAATAAATTTCCTGCATTTTGAAAGATATTCATGCCTCAGATATTGAGTTTCCGGATCCCGGACTTGCAAATAAAGATGGTTTACTTGCAGCAGGTGGGAATCTTCATGTTGGAACATTGTTAAAAGCATATTCATCCGGGATATTTCCCTGGTATGAAAAAAACTCACCTATTCTGTGGTGGTCACCTGACCCGCGTATGGTATTATTTCCCGATGAATTGAAAGTTTCGAAAAGCCTGAAACAAAAAATACATTCCGGAAGATATGAATGCCGGTTTGATACCCGGTTTAAAGAAGTAATTACCAAATGTGCTGAAATCCCCCGAAAAGGGCAGCACGGAACATGGATCACAAAGGAAATGATAGAGGCCTACGTTCAGCTTTACAATACCGGTTATGCCCATTCGGTTGAAACCTTTTTTGAGAATAAGCTGGTAGGAGGACTTTACGGGGTGTCTTTGGGAGGTTCTTTCTTCGGAGAATCCATGTTTCAAACAAAACCGGATGCTTCCAAGCTGGCTTTGTATCACCTTGTAAATCGTCTGACAAGCTGGAGTTTTGACCTTATTGATGCTCAGGTTCCTACAAAACACCTTGCCTCTTTAGGTGCCAGGGAAATATCCCGTAAAAAATTCTTAAGCTTACTGAAAGAAAGCCTGAAAAAGAATACACGGAAAGGAAGGTGGACGGTTTTAAAATAATACAATGATTTAATGAAAATATTTCCTTCTAATTTTCTTCAGGTATCCAATTCACCAGTTCCTCAGGGGTAAACCTGGAAATATCAAGGATAAAAACATTTTTCAACTCAAATTTATGAATAATTTGTTCGGTCAGATTCCTCCGAACCACCCATATCATTGTATTATCGAAAGTATCCAGTATTCTTTGAACCGAAGCAGCCCATCCGCCTCCTTTCATCTCAAGGGGGCCGATTTCATCAATAATAACTATTGAATCAGCTGAAATCATATTCAACACCTTTCTCCCGAATTCAAGACCATCAGGATTAAAAAAGTACTTTCCGGTTTTTTCCCAACCCGGCTCAGGGTAAATACTACACAATATGATACTTTTGCCATTTGAAATATTTACAAGCTGAAAACCAATCCTTTCACCATCTTTATCCAAGCCCTCAGCCATAATCCCTTCCACCTTCGTTTCTTTTCTTATTAATTTCTCAGTTACCTCCTTTAAAAATGTGGTTTTACCTTCCCGCTGATCTCCGGCAATAATATAAACAGGCTGTCTTTTCCTCATCTGCTCTTTAAAATCCTTGAAAATATCCTCTGCAAATAAGATGGTTTCAGAAAGGAAAGAAACCGGCCGGAGTATCATATTACCAGGTTTGGCAAGTCTTGCGATTACACCGGGAAGAACAGAAAAAGACAGACTTAGGGAAGAATAAAAGCGTGAAAAACCTTTTCGGTACAACACTGTTTTTACTACCGGATTCCTCAGCTCAACACTTATGGCTGAAAATACCATGATCACAATTATTGCACGAAAAACCATTTTCAATCCTATAATCAGACCTTCAGAGTCAAAAAAGTTGCCTATTGAGAACTCATTCCAGAAAATTACTGCAAAAAGAAGAATTAAGAAGAGCTGAATCCAGAATAGAGGTCGGGCAAATCGTCGTAATGCCCTATTGTACTTTTTAGTTACAAAAATCAGATAAGGAAGGATGATAAGAAAAGACAGCACCAACCTCATACTGTTTATAAAATAAAGCCCCACAACCAATGCAATTAAATGAAAAAACAGCAAACCCAAAGAATACTGATTCTTCCCGGGGATCATCAAATCTTTATTTCCGGTTATTGAAAGATCAATATTTAAGACCTGGTTTTGTTCACCAAGTTTTTTTCCGGAAAGCATTCCGATAATTGCAGCAAGTAATCCGAAAATCAGATACAGGACCACCAGATAAATAAGGAGAGTGACAGGTTCGGGTCCGATTATTCTCAGTTGCTTTTGCGCATACTGATACATATTTTCCAATATTTGTACAATATTGAAACCATACAATAATATAATGGTAAAAACCTTATGAATAAGGGCACTAAGAACTGCAGCAACAGAACCCAAAACAAAGCCAACAGGATTTCTACCCAGGAAACGAATAAAGAAATCAAGCAAAAAAGCTTCGGTAAGAATTCCAATCATTGGCCCAAGAATAACAGCACTCGGTGAAAGAGATTTCATAATGGCACAAATCATTCCTGCTCTCCAAATCAATCCCTTATCTTTCCATTTGTACTGAAAAGCAATCATGAGGCTAATTCCCATTACTGCAAGAATAGTACCGGCAAAAGGCACCCTGAGATTATGCAGAAAACTGCCAACAACAATCTCCACCGAAGCCCATAAACTTCCTGTAGTCGCTGCCTTTAACCATACATCACTTGCCTTCTCTCTCATTGAATGTTCCGCTTGAATCCACAAAAATAGGAAATACCATGAAACGAATTTTAAAAATAAAAAAAGAATCCATCTTGATCAGGCGTTAACTTATCTTGTTTCTTGGATTGTTTCTTGGTTCTTGTTTCTTGGTTCTTTTTTCATAACTTCATCCAGTCCGGCACAGCCTTAGATTTAGGTTTTTTACCATAAAAAAGATCATCAAGAGGCACTGCAAGCATTCGAAACAGCACAGAATTCTTAATCCCAAAACGAACCATCTGATGTAAAAAATTATCGGGATGGGAATAAGGACAAACAGCTACACACCTGCCACAATCTGTTCCGGCTGAACACCAGTAATCATAACAACTTTCCTGATTGATTTGCCAGCGTTTAACTCCATTTATCAATTCCCTTTTCGAAAAAGAAATAGCCTGACTGGGACAAACTATTGCGCATTTTTTACACCGTTCACAAAAATCTATTACTGATGCATCCGGAATCCTTACATCCGTTTTCAATTCCATATTTGTTGTAACTACTCCAATTCTAACCCTGGGTCCCAGATCAGGTGTCATTAACAAGCCCATACGTCCGATTTCTCCCAGCCCGGCATCTCTGGCAACCAACGGACAAACTACCTCATAGTTCCCATCAATATGCGCTCGTGCCTCAAAACCCAAATTCCGAATAAACCAGGCCATCTGTACTGCGATGGAACCGGCATCCATATACTTCCGGGCTGATTCCATAACTGTTGGCCCTTTTGGAGCTGTATCCATGTTTTCCTTATCCATTTCCACGGTAAAAGCAATGGCAAAATTATGTTCCTGCTTAACAGCTTTATCATAATTATGATCCCTGCCCCGGTAACTGTACAAATGGTAATCTTCTAGTTTTGTAATCCCGACTGAGCTTGTTCCGAGCTGTTTTCCCCAGTTCTTAAGGAACAGGGACAATTTTTCAGCAGGAATATTCACTTTTTCCGGATTTACTTCTCCGTCAATTTCTGTTGCAAGTGTTTCAACCGTCTGAAAACCTGCATTGGCAGCTGCAAAGATCATGGGATCGTAATAGGTGGTATTTTTTGACAGTAAGCCTGGTTTCTTCCGAAACCGGTCGTCCTTTAACTTTTTATCCGGAAATTCTGAATAGTAATTCTCGTATCTTTTAGTACCTTCCTTTAAAAGACGGCGTGAAAACATCACATCCCGTTCATCAATTTTCCCTATAGGTATAATATCTTCCTCTGTAAATTTTGAACCCAGGGGAAAAAATATGACTAGTAACAGGAAGTATGGAGCCAGGATAAAAGCCCACTTCATACCAATCCCTCCCGTAAAACCTATCCACAAATATATGGCTAAGAACAAAAATGCAGTAATTGCAAAGATACCGGCTGCTTTCTTTTCCTTTTCCTTTATAGAAATGATTCCGAAGGAAATAAGGACCACCCAGAAAATCAGGGTAGTGATCACCAATAACAGATCAACAACAGGCATTGAAAAAAACGTCATACATACCCATTTAAAAGACATCATTCACGGTTCCCGTGTATTCAAGAGTGGGAAACATTTTGAAGGATCCTGGTTAATAAAAATACAGATTTATTATTCTTTCTCCTTTTTAGTGGGTGCTTTTTTTACTGTTTTTGTTGTTTTTGCTTTGGCAGCAGGCTTGGTTTTTGTTGCCGGAGTTTCAAGCTTTGCTTTTGCTTCTGCTTTCACAGCAGCTTGTTTTTTTGCTACAGGTTTCGCTTTTTCAACAGGTTTGGGAGGAATAATTGTATTTGTTTGTTTTTTTCTGGGCCGTCTGACACCATAACTGCCTGCAAATAGTTTACCTCTTCGTGTTTTTTGATCACCTTTTCCCATAATACAATTGTTTTTAGGGCAGCCTCCTGTGATTCACAAGC
>JANTGF010000095.1 GCA_024763075.1 Bacteroidales bacterium
AATACCTTCGATAAGTGCATAGGGCTAATCTGTCCGGTATGTAGTTCAACACTGACTCATCGCTGGGTCTTGCAGACCACTCAGAGTCCTATTTATTGTTTGTTGTTTTGTTATGTTTTGTTGCACCAATTTTTCTATTCCTTTTCTATTCCTTTTTTCTTTATTGTTGATGAATAAGTATTGAGATTATAACTATTCCCGATAGATTTTTAACTCAAAAAAAGCTAAGTTCCTGATTTTGTTTGGTATGGAATGATTTTATTTTTTTAGAAGAACTGAGATTCTGTAGAAAGAACTAACTGCCTTATGTTTAGTTAGTTACAGCCATTCGTTAATAACTTGAATGAAATGTTAATAATTATGGAACGGGAGATATTGTGTAAATTTTAATCAATACTTACCTTGCAGACCGGAAAAAATTCCACCCTGACTTTATAATAACTTTAATTAACAATGCTTTAAAAATATTATAGCAAATGAATGATTCCCTTGCCCAGCAAAAACTGATCGATTTGAAGAATATAAAAGAAGTAGAAAAAGGGACAAATAGCCCGAAACAGAAAAATGACCCTCTGAAATTATATTCTTTCGATGATGCCTATAAGGCTTCAGTGAAATATTTTAAAGGAGATGAACTGGCAGCCAAAGTCTGGGTAAATAAATATGCCCTGAAGGATTCACAGGGGAATTTATATGAGCTTACCCCCGATGATATGCATCACAGACTGGCTTCCGAAATTGCCAGAGTTGAAAAAAATTATAAAAATCCAATGTCAGAGAAAGAGATTTTTAATCTTCTCAAAAACTTTAAATATATAGTACCCCAGGGAGGCCCTATGACGGGAATAGGGAACAAACACCAGATTGCTTCATTGTCAAATTGCTTTGTTGTAGGAAATGATGGAAATTCTGATTCTTACGGGGCGATTATGAAAACCGATCAGGAGCAGGTTCAGCTTATGAAACGTCGCGGGGGAGTCGGTCATGATCTTACACATATCAGACCCGCAGGTAGTCCGGTGAAGAATAGTGCCCTTACTTCTACGGGTGTGGTTCCTTTCATGGAAAGGTTCTCGAATTCAACCAGGGAAGTTGCCCAGGATGGAAGAAGAGGTGCACTGATGTTATCAATTTCAGTGAAGCATCCCGATGCCGAATCATTTATTGATGCCAAAATGGAACAGGGACGGGTGACCGGAGCAAATGTATCGGTGAAGATTGATGATGAGTTTATGGATGCAGTGATCCATGATAAACCTTATGTTCAGCAGTACCCCGTTGATGCAGATAAACCCATGGTGAAAAAAGAGATCAAAGCACGGGAATTGTGGGATAAGATTGTTCATAATGCATGGAAATCAGCAGAGCCGGGAATATTATTCTGGGATACTGTTATTCAGGAATCGGTACCTGATTGTTACGCTGACCTGGGATACCGTACCGTATCAACCAATCCCTGCGGAGAAATACCTTTGTGTCCGTATGATAGCTGCAGGTTACTTGCATTAAATCTTTATGGTTATGTGGATGATCCTTTTACACCGGATGCGAAATTTGATTTTGACCTGTATAAAGAACATGTAGGCCATGCCCAAAGAATAATGGATGACATTATTGATCTTGAGCTGGAAAAAATTGATGCCATTCTTGAAAAAATAAATTCCGATCCTGAAGATGATGAAATTAAAAGGGTAGAACGAAAATTGTGGGAAAATATTAAGGTAAAAGCAAATGAAGGAAGACGTACCGGTATCGGTATAACTGCTGAAGGTGATATGCTTGCAGCCTTAGGACTGAAGTATGGAAGTGAAAATGCAATTGATTTTTCTATGGAAGTTCACAAAACTACAGCCATTGAAGCTTATCGGGCTTCAGTAAAACTGGCAAATGAAAGAGGAGCTTTCCCAATTTACGATTACCAGAGAGAGAAGGATAATCCTTTTATTTTGAGGCTTAAAGGTGCAGACGAAACCCTTTACAATGAAATGACTAAATACGGAAGAAGAAATATTGCGCTTCTTACAATTGCACCCACAGGAACCACCAGTTTAATGACACAGACTACCTCCGGAATTGAACCGGTGTTTTTACCTGTATATAAAAGAAGGAGGAAGGTAAACCCGAATGACTCAGATGTTAATGTTACTTTTACTGATGAACTGGGAGATACCTGGGAAGAATACACCGTATTCCATCATAAATTTAAAACCTGGCTTGAAGTAACCGGAAGAAGTGTGGAAGAAGTGGAGAAAATGGATGAGGATGCTTTGCAGGAAGTGATAAAGGAATCACCTTATTTTGAGGCAACTTCCAATGATGTGGACTGGGTAGCCAAAGTGAAAATGCAGGGTGCCATTCAGAAATGGGTAGATCATTCCATAAGCGTAACAGTAAATCTCCCTGAAAATGTATCGGAGGATATGGTCGGCCATTTGTATGTTACAGCCTGGCATAGTGGCTGTAAGGGCGCTACAGTTTATCGTGAGGGATCCAGAGCAGGTGTTCTGGTTGCTTCCGACAAGAAAAAGGATCAAAACAAGAAAATCCATGTATTTGATTCACCAAAACGACCAAAAATGCTTGAGGCAGAAGTAGTAAGATTCCAGAATAATAATGAAAAATGGATTGCTTTTGTTGGAATAATGGAAGACCGACCCTATGAAATATTCACAGGCATGGTGGATGAGGATGTGCTGGCGATACCTAAATCCATTACAAAAGGAACTATCATTAAGAATAGGGATGAAAATAGAAATACCAGATATGATTTTCAATATACCGATAAATACGGATATAAAAATACAATCGGTGGTTTATCCCATATGTTCAATAAGGAATACTGGAATTATGCAAAACTTTTATCCGGTATTTTGAGACATGGTATGCCCCTGACGAATGTAGTTGAGCTTATATCCAAACTACAACTGGATAGCGAGAATATTAATTCCTGGAAAACTGGGGTGGAAAGAGCCTTAAAGAAGTTTATTCCGAATGGAACGAAGGCCGGTACCGGCAAAAAATGTTCAGAATGTGGTTCGGAAAATCTGGTTTATCAGGAAGGTTGCCTGATCTGTTCGGATTGTGGCCACTCTAAATGTGGTTGATTAAAAGGAAAATTGAATAATAAGAAAAGAGTTTATCTCAAAAGTAGTGAATGTCATTCTGAGCGAAACGGAGTGAAGTCGAAGAATCTCATTTTCAATTAGGAAGATATTTTGACTTTGCTAAAGCTCCACTCAATATGAGGGTCTTTTAAACTTTTGAGACAGCCCTTTATTAATGCGTATCAAGAGTAGAATCATATTGATTTTGGCCATATTAAAAGGAAATTCAACCCACTTCGGGGTTATTAAAGTTAATGTCCTTCAGACATTTTATCCCGAAGAGATTAAACAATGAATAACCGTGGGTGCAACCCACGGATAAACAAACGAATACAAAAAGAACCCCGAAGTGGGTTCAATTCTTGATTCGCATTATTAGTACCTATATGGGTTTTCCTTCTTTCATCCTTTTCTGACGGATTTTAGTGAATGTCTCAATGGCAAAACGAATGTGCTCCTCTGAATGTGCTGCACTGATCTGTACCCGTATTCTCGATTTTCCCTTAGGTACCACAGGATAGTAGAACCCGATTACATAAATCCCGTTTTCAAGCAATTCATTGGCCAGTTCCTGTGACACTTTTGCATCGTCAGGTAAGTGCCCCAGCATGATCGGAACAATTGGATGAGTGCCGGGTACAATAGTGTATCCGGCATCTTCCATTCCTTTCCTGAATATGCGGGTATTCTCCATTAATTTGTCTCTGAGCTCAGTTGTTTGCGACAGCATATTAAGCACTTCAATAGCCGCTCCGGTGATGGCAGGAGCAAGCGAATTTGAGAAAAGATAAGGGCGTGAGCGTTGTCTCAGCATCTCAATGATCTCTTTTTTCCCTGAAACACATCCACCCGAGGCACCACCTAAAGCCTTACCAAAAGTCGTGGAAATCAGGTCCACCCGTTCCAGTGCATTGCAGTGTTCTGCACTTCCCCGGCCGGTTTTACCCACAAAACCTGTGGCATGAGAATCGTCCACCATAACCATGGCATCGTATTTATCAGCCAGGTCGCAAATTTTATCCACCCGGGCAATGATCCCGTCCATGGAGAAAACACCATCGGTAACAATGATCCTGAATTTGGTCTTATCCGCATTTGCCTGTTTTAGCTGTACCTCAAGGTCATCCATATCATTGTTTTTATACCGGTAACGCTTAGCTTTGCAAAGCCTGACCCCGTCTATTATTGAAGCATGATTTAATTCATCAGAGATAATGGCTGATTCCGGTCCCAGGATTGGTTCGAAAACCCCTCCGTTCGCATCAAATGCTGATGAAAATAAAATAGTATCTTCCGTATGCAGAAATTCGGACATCTTAGCCTCCAGTTTTTTGTGAATATCCTGTGTGCCACATATAAACCGCACAGAAGACATTCCGAAACCATGGCTGTCAAGTGTTTTTTTTGCAGCCTCAATAACCTGAGGATGAGAAGATAAGCCCAAATAGTTGTTGGCACAAAAGTTTAAAACTTTCAGTCCCTGGGTCGTCTCAATTTCCACACCCTGCGGGGTGGTGATCACCCTTTCCTCTTTGTATAGACCTGCTTCTTTTATCTGGTTGATTTCAGTTTGCAGGTAATCTTTAAAATTTGAGTACATATTGTATAAATTAATGTGAATAATCTGATTTGCAGGAATTCTTTATTCCCAGTTTAATATTACTTTTCCACTGTTTCTTTCTTCCATCACGTCAAAACCTTTTTGAAAATCTTCAAAATGAAAACGATGGGTAATTACCGGTGAAAGATCTAATCCGGAGATTAACATTTGTTCCATTTTATACCAGGTTTCAAACATCTCTCTTCCGTATATACCTTTCAAACTCAGTGCTTTAAATATTATTTTATCCCATGGTACCGTAGTTGTATTCGGAAGAATTCCCAAAAGCGCAATTTTTGATCCGTTGTACATATTGTCTATCATATCGTTAAAAGCAGCCGGAGATCCTGACATTTCCAGACCGATATCAAAACCATACATTCCAAGTTTATCAATGGCATCTCTGGCTTTTTCGCCTTTGGAAGGATTGATAGTCAGGTCAGCCCCCATTTTTTTAGCAATTTCCAGTCTTGAATCACTCAGATCACTAACCACAATATACCGGGCTCCGGCAAAACGGCAGATTGCTACGGCCATACTCCCAATCAGTCCGGCTCCGGTGATTAAGACATCTTCTCCGATAATGGGGAATGAAAGAGCGGTATGTGTGGCATTTCCGAATGGATCCATAATGGCAGCAGTTTCATCGCTGATTCTTTTATCCAGATGAATGATATTCTCAGCAGGGATAACCACATATTCAGCGAAGGCACCGTCACGATTTACGCCTATGCCAATAGTATTCTGACAAACATGCTTTTTACCACGGCGGCAGTTCCGGCAGTGTCCACAGGCAATATGTCCTTCCCCGGTCACCCGGTCCCCAATTTCCATATTGCGTACGCCTGATCCCATTTTAACGACAATCCCCATGTATTCATGGCCAATGATCATGGGTGTTTTGATGGTCCTTTGGGCCCAGTCATCCCAGAGATAAATGTGCAGGTCAGTGCCACATATGGCTGTTTTTTTTATTTTTACCAGCACTTCATTAATTCCCGGTTCCGGAATGGGTACTTCCTCGAGCCATAAGCCTCTTTCGGGCCTGGCTTTTACCAGTGCTTTCATTTTTTTCATAAGCCTGTGCAATTTTTATTATACCGATCATTCAAAATTAACATATTTCTTTTCGTTTAAAAATGACTTATGTAATATTTTATTCCGGATCTGTAATATGGGTTAATATGCCAAATTGAAATTTTTTTACAAAAAACAATTAGCCTCCGGATGTCTTAAAAGTGGATTATTTATGCGGCAGAAGTATGATTTTACTTTGTGTACCTTCGTATGTACTTTGTTATCCTTTGTGGTTCAGTTTTTTAAGGATACACTATAAACTTACTCCTAGGAGTCTTAAATAAACGGAAAGACTTTTGAAACAACCCCGGATATTTTGATTTTGTAAATGAACATTATTTACCCTGACTTAAATGATGGTATTTCCTGGTAATTTTTGTGGGTTTCTTACACAAACGATCAAAACGGACAGAATCATTTTAATATAAAAACCAAAGTTTTTGAGAACTGCTTATCTTTGCACAAATTTTTTATCATGACCAAAACAAATATCAGAGTTAGATTTGCTCCGAGTCCGACTGGCCCCTTACATATGGGAGGGGTTCGCACGGCTTTATACAACTATTTATTTGCCCGTAAGAATAATGGTACTTTTATCCTCCGCATTGAGGATACTGATCAGAAACGCTTTGTCAGAGGAGCAGAGAACTATATTGTGGAATCTTTGAACTGGTGTGGCATAGAGCCCGATGAAGGTGTCTCGGCCGGAGGGTCATACGGACCATACAGACAGTCTGAAAGAAAAGAATATTATGTAAAATATGTAAAGGATCTTCTTGAAAGCGGTGATGCATATTATGCTTTTGATACGTCGGAAGAATTGGATAAACTCAGAAAGGAAGGTGAGAAAATTGGGCAGATCTTTACCTACAATGCTCAAATCCGTGATTCGTTGAATAACTCAATACGTCTGTCACCCGATAGAGTAAAAGAAAAAACAGATGCCGGAGAACCTTATGTGATCCGTTATAAAGTTAAACCGGGGGAAATATTAAAACTTCACGATTTGATACGTGGAGATATAGAGGTGGATACGACCACATTGGACGATAAGATCCTTTTTAAATCGGACGGGATGCCAACCTATCACCTGGCAAATATTGTGGACGATCATTTGATGGAAATCAGCCATGTGATCAGAGGAGAGGAGTGGTTGCCTTCCCTGCCTTTACACATTTTGTTATACCGGTCGCTTAAGTGGAACCCTCCGCAATTTGCCCACATGCCTCTCACCCTTAAACCGGACGGGAAGGGTAAGTTGAGCAAGAGAGATGGTGACAGGCTTGGTTTTCCGGTTTTTCCGCTGGAGTGGAAAAATCCTGAAACAGGTGAAATTTCCAGTGGATACAGGGAGACGGGGTATTTCCCGGAGGCTTTTGTGAACATTCTGGCTTTTTTGGGCTGGAACCCCGGTACAGAGCAGGAAATTTTCTCCATGGAAGAGTTGATTGAGAGTTTTTCACTGGATCGTGTGGTAAAAGCAGGTTCCCGCTTTGATCCTGAAAAGGCCCGCTGGTTCAATCAGCAGTATCTGAGAATGAAAAGTGATGTTGAGCTTGCAGGACTGTTTCTGCCATATCTTAAAAATGAGGGTGTTGAAGCGGATAAGGAATTGGTAGTGAAAGTATGCGGACTGGTGAGGGAACGAGTGAGTTTTGTGAAAGAACTATGGGATCAGTCATGGTTCTTCTTCAAAGCGCCTGAGGAATATGATCAAAAAGTAGTGAAAAAAAGGTGGAAGGAAAAAACACCTGTAATAATGAACGAGTTAATAAAATTACTTGAGAGCCAGGATGATTTCTCCTCAGAGAATTGTGAACAGGCAGTAAAAGACTGGACTGAAAAAAAACAACTGGGTCTGGGCCAGGTGCTTAGTCCGTTCAGGTTAGCTGTTGTGGGGGGATCTTTCGGGCCACATTTGTTTGATATCATTGCAGTTCTTGGTAAGGAAGAAACCCTGAAGCGTTTGGAAAAAGCCATAAAAGTACTTTCGGCAGAATAATTGGTATGGAATTTGAATTGGTAAGCTCAAAATGCATCTGATCTGTTGAGAAAGTACCTTTTTATAGTATTGTTTTTATTTTCATCCCTGACAGGATGGCCCGGGGAACCTGTTTATCTGAAAGTGCCCGGCAGTAGTTCCTTTGGCTTTGTTTTTGAAAACGATATCTGGAATAAAACAGACCGGTACTATACCAACGGTGTAGCTTTTCAGTTTACATCCCCTTTTCTGGGGAATTCTCCGGTAAACCATATATTAATTCCATTCAATAAAGCTAAAACAGGCAATTCATTGTTTGGGCTTGAACTGAAACAGGAGATGTACACACCTGTTGATCTGGTATCAACGGGTATAAAACAGGATGACAGGCCTTTTGCTTCGGTTCTTTACTTAAGTGAATTCAGGACAGAAAATGATTTAGAAACTTTTGTGCAGTACAAGTCTGAATTACAGCTGGGTATAATCGGGAATTATGCCCTGGGAGAACAAGCCCAGTCTTTTGTCCATTTAATTACCCCTTCCAATGTACCTGAAGGATGGGATTACCAGATTAAAAACGATCTGATATTGAATTATAATTTTTCGCTGCTTAAAGGCTTGGTTCATTTAAACAATTTTCAATGGATGGTGAACGGAGGGCTTCAGTTGGGAACTCTGCATACGAATTATTCCCTGGGGATGAAGCTTAGAGCTGGCAAAATGAATTCTTATTTTGGAAATTTAATTCCTGCCACCGTGTGGTCGGATCAGAAATTTCAGTTTTCGTTCCTGCTGGAATCGGATGTAAAATATGTTTTTTACAACGGAACCCTGCAAGGGGGTCTGTTATTTCATAAAGACAGTCCGTTTGTTCTGTCCCGGGAACAGGTGGAACCCTGGGTATTCAGTGCCAGACTGGGGCTTACCCTGAATTATCAAAAACATCAGCTTTCCTTATACCAGAATATACTCAGCCCTGAATTTGAAGGAGGCCTGTCCCACATGTGGGCCGGCATATCCTATAAATATTGGTTTGGGAAAAAATAACCCTTTTTCAGCTTATACTTCTTTTACCAGTTCAAGATATTCCTTATACGGAATAGCTGGCATACTTTCGGCTGAAAATGCCCCGTTTGCCTGCCCTATGATGGAGACTTTAGCTGCAGTTTTCTCATCCGGAGCTTCATAAATATCCATAAAATCATATTGTCCGAGCAAAGCATAATGGGCCAGAAATTTTACCTCCGGGCATTTGCTTTTTACCTGCTCCAGCCAGTTTCTTCCAATGGATGCCCTGTCTTTCATACGGCTAGAAAGGTCTGCCGACATTTTGGTTAGTAAAATGTAAGTGTTCATAATCTGATTTTTTAAAATTTTAATTTTCGTCAAAAGTTAACGAATTTTGAGAAGAAAGTCAAGTTTTTGCATAAAAAAAGGCGACTAACTTGTCGCCTTTTTAAAGATCTGCCATTTTTTAGTTATGCTATCTTAATCATTTTTGGACCTTTTTTCTTTGCTTCCTCTTTCTTGGGGATTACAATGTGAAGTATTCCGTCTTTGTAATTTGCGGAAATTTTGTTTCCGTCCACTTTGTTCTCAGGCAGGTTGAAAGTTCTGTGGAAAGAAGTATAACTAAACTCCCTGCGGGTATAGTTTTCTTCTTTTTCTTCTTTTTTCATTTCCTTTTCTGAAAAAATGGACAATTGATTGTTGTCAAGTTCAACCTTAAAATCATTTTTTTCCATTCCAGGTGCAGCAACTTCCAGTTCAAATGAGTTGTCATCTTCCTTGATATTTACTGCCGGAAGGGTATTTTCCCTCATGAAGCCTGTGGTTGGCATATCAAACCAGTCCCTGTTCAAAAACTCATCAAAGAATGATGGTATTTCAGGGAAAAATCCGTTGTTTCTTTTCACTAATGTTTTCATAATTCAATCCTCCTGTATTTTTAGTTTTACAATTAATAATTTTTTAAATTCAATAATGAAATTACAAAGGATATGCCATTGCTGTTTTTTGGGAAGATCTTGAAATTAAGTCAGAGAATAATGACAAAACGGCATGATAAAATTAAATAGCATGACGATATGACATAATCATTAAAAGATTAAGTACATAATTAAGATGAATGATACCATCAACCGGCTCAGATGATTCAGAGAAAATGTAAACTATTGTACGATAATCCAGCCCAAAAGACAATAATGAAATTGTTTCCTGATTCTTATCACTTTTTTTTTAATACTCATTGATCGTAAGAGACACATTATATCCTTTCACCTGGATCAATGGCAGTTCTGCAGATTCACTTCCTTTAAAACCTTCATACTCCAGGTTGGAGTTTTCCAGAATTTTAATTCTGGTCGTAATCCCGGCATCATCAATGTTCAGGTGCGGATATTTGATATTGGCTTTAAGTCTGAAGTTCAGCTGTTCAGGAATGCCAATCCTGATTTTTCTGTATTTTTCATTTGCTTTCAGTCCTTTAAATGCAGTTCCGGTTTTAATGATCTCGAATTTATCAGAAATAGTTGGAATTATCTTTTTAAAAAGTATTAAAGAGTTCATTTGTTATGCTATAATTCCATTTTCAAGCTTGTCATATGATCTTCAAATTAATTCTCAAAAAAATCATGCTCAGTATTTCAGACTATCTTCCTGTTTTTATAATAATAAAGTAGTAAAAAGGCTGTAAAAGATCATCTTCTCCTTTGTATTACAGCTCATTAACTTTTAATATAGAAAAATATTGGCTTTTTTTAATATCCCATGTTTATGGGATTTGAGATCTTCTTAACCTGTCTTAACTTTGTAAAATTAGCGATTTCATTTATGTTATGATCTGTATTTTTAAAGTTATGAAGGATCATAGCAGCTAATAAAAAGAAATATTTAAAAACCAGATACAACATGCCATGAAAAAACTGTAATACTTATTTTCACATTTAGCGTATTCTTCCTGATGTCCCGGGAAGGTTTATTAGCTCAGGTTACAGATCCTGGTAAAAAAATGGAAAAACAGCTTTAAACCTGGCAAAGGAAAACGGCAATGAAAAAATAGTGAAGATTTTTGGAAATAATAGGTAAAACCCATATAATAAACAGCCAGGGTTTGAACACCCGGAATTCCGAAATTTGTTCTCAATGGTGTATTTCGGGATTGCAGCTGGTTTATGGTACTTAAGCATATTTCAAGCAGGTTCGCAAAAAATAAAACTTTTATAAAATGCATTTTGTTATGAAAGCCATCATTAAGAATTCAATACATTTTCTTTTCCTCTCTTTTTTAATATTTCTATCAGGCTCTACCAGTCTTGCCCAGGTTTGGAACCGTGAAGTAATTGATAGTACTGGGATAAACATGGGAGCATACTGTTCCCTTGAGATTGATCAGAATAACAATCCTCACATTGCTTATATGGATGCAGATTTTTATGATCTGAAATATGCTATAAGAACCGAAAACAAATGGCATGTCACCACACTCGACAGCCTCAGATATACAGGTGTTTCCTGCGATCTGGCTATCGATTCAAAAAATCAGCCCCATATATGCTTTCAGGAGGGATGTCAAATGGCTGCTCAATGTCCTGGAGCAGGATTAAAATACATGACAAAAACTTCTGAAGGATGGCTAAAAGAAAGTGTTGATGAATATTTTGTTGTAACAGGAGAAACGGATCAAAGCTATTGCAGTATGCAGATCAACTCGGAGGATAAACCCGTAATCGCCTATTATAAGATAGGTCAGACGGCGGTCAATCTTGCTTATAAATCAGGAGAAACCTGGAATTATAAAGAATATTCACTCAGTGTAACCCCCATTTACCTGAGTCTCCAGCTTAAAAGTGATGATTCACCTGTTATTCAATACCTAAGCAATGATAGCCTGCATGCGGTAGTCTATAATGTAACAAATGATACATGGCACCATTATGGCACTGCCGTTGTCCCTTTTTCTATGATATTACACGGAGGATATAACTTCGACATTGATCAGAACGACCATCTTCATTTTATCTTCCCTTCCTTTGAAAATGGAATGCCTCATTACAAATACATATATTTCGACTGGCAAGACTGGGTGAAAGAATTTTATGGGGTGAACGCTCCGTATTTTATTGAAATTGATAAAAATAATATTCCTCAAATATTGAGCCTAGAGGGTAGCAATGGCCTTTCGATATGTAAGAAGGACAATGTTACATGGGATTGTGAAGAAATTGCCCAAGATCTTTATACTGATCATGCTTCACTCGATTTCGATACAAACAATAATCCACAGTTTGCACTTTATGGGAATCTACCTGAAGCTTCAGAGGAAAAATCCGGATTATTAATGTATTATAGTTTTAATCCGGGAAACGCAGGCATTGATGTTTCTTCCGGACAATTAGATTTTGAAAATGTATGGATCCAAAGTTATCTGGAGAAAAAACTAATTATCCGTAATACAGGAGTTGCAGATTTAGCCATTGGAAACCTTAAATTTGAATCAAATTCTTCCTTTCAAATTATTAATCAACACGAAACAGCCATTATTCCGGCAGGTGATTCCCTTGAAGTGACCATCCGCTTCACCCCCGCTCTCGCTCAATCCTATTCGGAAATATTACAACTGATTTGCAATGACCCGAATCATCCGCTTTTCAACATAAATCTAACCGGAAAAGGAATTGCTTCAGGTAGCACTGCAAATTTATATGTTCAGGTTAATGATGTTTTTGCCGACATGGATTACCTGATTATCAATCAGGATAATCCGCTGGAGGGCGTTAAAGTTGAGATTCTTCAAAACAACCAGAACATGGCAGGCTCAGTGACAACAGCTAGCGAAGGAATGGCCCCCTTTGGTAATTTAGCTCCCGGTTTCTATGAAGTAAAAATTTCTAAGATGCTTATACTCAATGAGGAACAAACCCTTTTAGCAAGTAGCGAAATTATTGAGGTTGGTCCCGGAGCAAACACTCATTTAATGCTTTTGCCTGATTCATTGTATCAGTATAAATACCAGTTGCTCGATGAGTTAAATAAAATTCATGAAGCTGATTATTTACTCACAAATGAATACTTTTCTTATGAAAATATTGAAACAAAGGTTGATGACCAATTCAAATTGTGGGCGACCAATTATGATCCTGATATAACAGAGAGTCTGGCACGTCTTATTTTAGTAGAGACCATGGTGAAAGATTTATTTGAAGAGGGTATTTATGTCTCCAATGAGATGTTTGCAGACTTTGGGAATCTTATTGGTTTTATTTATTATATGGATGATTGGGGAATGAGTATTTTGGAATTCCTTAAAACAGCCATAAAATCTTTTTCATCCATCATTGAAGGTGGTTCCACAGGTGCTGCAGATTTATTTAATGAGCTTGTCAATATTCTTAAAGAAGAACTTATTAAAAGGAGTATCCTACTTTCCATCACTGAAGCTGTAGAATTGGTGGGATCGGAACTGGATCACCCGGCCGACCAAATCCTGATGACAGGTTGGAAAGAAGTCAAAGCAAAGTATTCCTCCATGCCCAATTTATCCTTTGGTTCGGTAGAATGGGACGAAATAACCAAATGGGTTAGCAGGATTCTGAAAGACCCCTTTATACAGATTGTTTATATAGAGCTACAAACCTCCCCAAGCATCCAGAAAGCACTGGATTATTCAATAATCAACACTAACAATGGCAGTTTCACCAAAGCTGGTCACTATGAGATTAATTATGTTTCCGATAAGAAAAATGATGTTGAAACCGATATCGGGTGGGCTTCAGATTTAAGAGAAACGGCTAATTTGTTTATGGTATCTGCAAACATTCTTGAAATGGCAGGAGCCATAGATCCGACCGGGGTGCTATCCTGGGCTGATGAATTTGCTACTACTTTAAAAATATCTGCCTACACTGAAGTTATCACTGCATTGGGAATATCAACCTATGAATTTTTCAATCTTCCTGCCGAAATGAAAGATGCTGTAGATGAGATTTATTTTCCTGAGGGAAATAAAAACAAGTCGTACAGAGTTGAAAATACTCCTAATAGAAGCAAAATTGAAATATTTAATCAAAATAATATAAAAGAGCAGCTTTTTTCCGTAGAAAGTTCATATGATTCGATTTTGCTTGCTATCAAGGAGGAAATAGCTGCAGGTAACCGTGTAGAAGCTGCCCTGGAGCTATTTAATCTGCGGGATATTGATAATATTTACAAAAATCAAATTAGGCAATCCTATGCTCCGGTTTGTGCGGTAGCCAGAGAAGCCAGTGATTCAATTGTGGCATTCGGTACAATGTACGATTCGTTGATTTCATTTAAAGCTTTGGCTGATCAAGAGAAAATAATTACCTATTTGAAGCTGTTCTGTGTCGCATTTGATTCGACAGGGCAAATGGAAAATTCTGTATTCTCTCAGATAGACAGATGTATGCGGACCAACCACAAGCTCACATCCTATATTTCAGAAATGCTGGATCTTGTTTCTTCTAACATGGAAGTACCGGGAGTAATTGTGGCCAGCATGCTTAAGCAGGAAAAGCATAGTCTGGATATGGGTGAAGATGGCATTATTACATTAAAGATGAAAAACGTAGGTGCAGTAAGAACAGATAATATTCGATTGAAGGTTGAAACCAACGATGCACTTACTTACTCCGGCCCTGACAGTATTTTTGTCGGAAGCCTGGAGCCAGGTGAAGAAAGTGATGAAATCACGATAAACCTTACTCTCGCAAGTAAAGAATTTAAAACTGCGCTTTGGGACATAAATATTGAATGCGATAATGCTGAAACCTTCTCTCCTTCAGGTTCTTTTGGTATTATCCAAAGCCCTGTTGGAATTAAGGGTGAATCTTTGAATGATTACTCTGGGTTAAAATGCATACCTAACCCTTTAAGTTCAACCGCTACAATCTTTTATGAAACTGTTAAATCAGGAATCCTGAAAATTGAACTGTACGATCTTTCAGGTCAAAAAATAAAAACCCTTTTTAACCACTTCCAGAAGTCAGGGAAATTCTATTTCCCATGGAACGCTTCATCACTGGCTAACGGGATGTATATAATTAAACTTCAGGTTGATAATGAAAACAAAGGTCTTATAAGGGTAGTTGTTAATAAATAGAATGAGTCAACACTATTGGTTAAATTTTTTAAAATCAGGCTGTAAAATTAATGTGGGCATAATATACAGGATTTAAATTAGTACTAATGGTAAATTGGAATTATGGAAGGTTGGTCAGTTAACTTTTTGTATTTCCAACATTCCAAAACAAAGTTGAGAATTAGATATATGAATTCACTAAATCCATGAAATGTTATATCAAAGCCAAAAATTAGTATCATGAAAAATTTAAAACAATTTCTTACAATTTTGATCATGCTCTTTATGAGTATAAATCTTTTCGGACAGTTCAAAGCAAAAATGGTATTTAATTCCATGGGTAAAGAACGGGCTTTTATTGTTTATTCGGCCGATGAAGGTTATCGTTACGAATTTAATGAAGATGGTCAGGAAGGCGTTGTTATTGTGAAAAATGATTCTCCGGATGTATTTATACTGATGCCCCAGCAAAAAATGGCTATGAAAAGCCCTGCTGAAAGTTCAATGAGCATGGGGAACGACCCGATTAAATCATATGAGTATTATAGGGAAAAGGGATTACTAAAAGAGGCGGGTAGGGACAGAATTAATGGCATTGATTGTGTTAAATCATACCTGTACAACAAAGATAATCCTTCACAGAAAATGTTTACCATGTGGTATTCGGAAAAGTACAAATTCCCAATAAAAATACTTAATCATATCGATGGAGAGGAAGGAACCGGTATGGAATTAAAAGAGATTGAACCATGGACGCCAGGTGCAAATAGCTTTTCTATTCCTGAATGTTATCAGATTATGGAAATGGGAGGTATGATGCAGGGAAGGCAGAAGAGTTAGCTCAAATCTATAAGATTGGGAAACACTAGAGTTTATCACTACGTAGTTTTAACAAATAATTTTTTTAACATGAAAATAGAAATTAAAATCTTAATGATTTTTATACTATTTTCTATTGCTATAAATGCAACTTCTCAGCAGGTTACCTATAGCGGTTCAATTGAATATAAATTTAAATGGGGTATGTAATCTTCTCCCGTAAATATATTAACTTTACGGGATGAAATACCCCGAGCATCAAATGGAATTCGAGCAAATGTTTAGTACAGAACAAGATTGTGTA
>JANTGF010000096.1 GCA_024763075.1 Bacteroidales bacterium
ATTGTAATTGGTGTAGAATCGGAAAAAGCGGAAAAAGTAATGAAAAGACTGTACAAACCTTTCTTACTTAACAATCATCCTATACTATTTATGAGTATCCGTTCTTCTGAAATGACCAAATATGTTGCAAATGCCATTCTTGCCACCAAAATAAGTTTTATGAATGATGTTGCAAACCTTTGTGAAATTGTTGACGCGGATATTAATATGGTCAGAAGGGGTATCGGAAGCGACTCCAGGATAGGAAACAAGTTTATATATCCGGGTGCAGGATACGGTGGCTCCTGTTTTCCCAAAGATGTAAAAGCCCTTATAAAAACCGCTGATGACAACAATTATTCACTTGAAGTTCTGAAGGCAGTTGAACGGGTGAATAATAAACAAAAGTCCATTCTTTTTGACAAACTTTACAAATACTATAATGGCCGGTTGAAAGGAAAAACAATTGGCATCTGGGGTCTGTCGTTCAAACCAAAAACAGATGACATGAGAGAAGCTCCATCTCTTGTGATCATTGAGAAACTACTGGAGCATGGAGCTGCAGTAAGGGCTTACGACCCGGTTGCAATGGAGGAGGCAAAAAGAATCCTGGGTGATAAAATCGAATATGCGAAAGACCAGTACGATGCCATTATTGATGCGGATGCACTGATTCTGGTAACTGAATGGTCGGAATTCCGGCTTCCAAACTTTAAGGTAATCAAAAAGCTCCTGAATAAACCTGCCATCTTTGACGGAAGAAATATTTATGATCCCGAAGAGATGCAGGAGTATGCGTTCGATTATTTTGCCATAGGAAGAAATGCCTGAGATATTAAATTAAATTCCTGATGAAGCTTTCGCTGGAAAAAAGTCTTCCCGGGATTATATAAGTATATTATGAAAAGGATCCTTGTAACCGGAGGTGCCGGTTTTATAGGCTCACATCTTTGTGAACGTCTGCTGGAAGATAATAATGAGGTAATATGCCTGGACAACTTCTTTACCGGCTCAAAATCGAACATTGTACATCTGTTGAAAAACCCATATTTTGAGTTGATCAGGCATGATGTAATTGCCCCGTTTTTTGCCGAAGTAGATGAAATTTACAATCTTGCCTGCCCGGCTTCTCCCATTCATTATCAGTACAACCCCATTAAAACCACTAAAACATCGGTAATGGGAGCGATAAATATGCTGGGGCTTGCCAAAAGAGTAAAAGCAAAGATCCTTCAGGCTTCCACCAGTGAAGTTTATGGCGATCCGGAACAACATCCTCAAAGAGAAGATTACTGGGGGCATGTAAACCCTGTTGGAATAAGAGCCTGTTATGATGAAGGGAAAAGATGTGCAGAAACTTTATTTACAGATTACAAGATTCAGAACAATGTAAAAATAAAAATTGCCCGGATATTTAATACCTATGGCCCACGCATGCATCCCAATGACGGAAGGGTTGTTTCTAATTTCATTGTTCAGGCTCTCAAGGGAAGGCCCATCTCTATATTTGGTGAAGGGAACCAAACCCGGAGTTTCCAATACATTGATGATCTTGTAGATGCATTGATCAGACTAATGATTACCGGTAGTCATTTTTCCGGACCTGTTAATATTGGAAACCCTCAGGAATTTACGATAAGGGAACTGGCTGAGAAAATTTTAAAAATGACAGGTTCCAAGTCTGTAATTAAATTCTTTCCACTACCTGATGATGATCCTATCAGGAGACAACCGGATATTAGCCTTGCCAAAAGAGAACTAAGATGGGAGCCAAAAGTTCCTTTGGATGAAGGTTTGGAAAAAACTATTGATTATTTTAAAAAAATCATTTAATTTACCTTTATTATGAAAGGCATAATTTTGGCAGGTGGTTCCGGAACCAGACTATTTCCGGCAACAAAAAGCATTTCGAAACAGATCATTCCCGTTTATGACAAACCCATGATCTATTATCCTCTGTCTGCACTTATGCTTTCCGGAATCAGAGAAATACTAATTATTTCTACCCCTAAAGATATCCATTTGTACGAAGAATTGTTAGGCAACGGACATCAAATTGGATTAAACCTTTCCTATGAAGTACAACACTCCCCTGACGGACTTGCCCAGGCTTTCCTAATCGGAGAGGATTTCATAGGAAAAGACCCGGTATGCCTGATTTTGGGCGATAACATCTTTTACGGGCATGGATTTGGCAAAACACTTCTGGACATAGGATCCAATTTTAATTCAGGAGCAACGGTATTCGGATATTATGTTCGGGATCCGGAAAGATACGGTGTAGTTGAGTTTGATAATAAAGGTAATGCCTTGAGCCTTGAAGAAAAACCTGCCAGTCCAAAATCAAATTATGCCGTTACCGGCCTGTATTTTTATGATAATACCGTAATTGAAAAGGCAAAATCCCTGAAACCATCCAAACGTGGGGAGTTGGAAATAACCGACTTAAACCGGCTTTATCTTAAAGAGAACAATCTCAGTGTTAAACTTCTTGGACGCGGACTTGCCTGGCTTGATACCGGCACACACAACAGCTTATTACAGGCCTCCAATTTTATTGCCACACTTGAAATGAGACAAGGGCTGAAAGCTTCCTGTATTGAGGAAATTGCATATAAAAGGAAATACATAACCAAAACCCAGTTGCTGGAACTTGCTGAACCCATGAAAAACAGCCAGTATGGAGAATACCTGATCCATCTTGCAAGTGAAGAGTTCAAAACTTTTGATATATAGCGGAATATGAAAATTGAAGAAACAAATATTTCAGGATTAAAGATTATTCATCCCAGGGTTTTTGAAGATGACAGGGGGTATTTTTTTGAATCCTATAACCAACAGACCTATGAACTCGCAGGAATGGAACAGAAATGGATCCAGGATAATCAATCCAGGTCTGTTTATGGTGTTATCCGGGGCCTGCATTATCAGTTGAATCCTCATGCCCAGGCAAAGCTGGTGAGGGTTTTGCAGGGAAGTATTTTTGATGTAGCCGTTGATATCCGGAAAGACAGCCCTACATTCGGCCGCTGGCACGGCCTGGAAATCAGTGAGAAAAATAAGTTACAATTCCTGATTCCGGAAGGGTTTGCACATGGATTTTCCGTATTAAGCGAAACTACCATTGTTTTGTATAAATGCAATCAGTTTTATCAACCCGAGGCCGAAAGAGGAATTATATACAACGATTCTCTTTTGAACATTGACTGGTATATTCCGGAGGAGAAGATTCTGGTTTCGGAAAAAGATCAAAAATTACCGGGTATTTTAGAGGCAGAAATGAACTTTACTTATAAATCATGACAAGGGTACTTGTTACCGGAGCAAAAGGGCAACTTGGAAGCGACCTGAAAGAACTTTCAGTTCATCTGCAAAATATAAAATTTACCTTTATTGACATTGATGAACTCGATATTACCAGTACTGAGGCCATCTCAGATTTCTTTTCCGGTCAGGTTTTTGATTACCTGATTAATTCCGCAGCTTATACAGCAGTTGACAAGGCAGAATCAGACAAGGAAACTGCTTTTCAAGTTAATGCAGAGGCTATAAATTCCCTGATTTCAGTAATCCGGAAATCTCAGACAAAATTTATTCATATCTCCACAGATTACGTTTTCAGTGGTGACCACAACATACCCTATACTGAAGATTTTCAGGTAAATCCTCAAAGCACCTATGGAAAATCAAAATTAAAAGGTGAAGAATATGTTCTGCAATATGAAAACGGAATGATTATCCGTACAGCATGGCTGTATTCTTCTTATGGCCAGAACTTTGTAAAAAGCATCCTGAAAAAAGGACGGGAGAAGGAAGAACTAAAGGTAGTTAATGACCAGCTCGGTTCTCCGACTTATTCAGGACATCTGGCAAAAGCAATTCTGGATATAATAAATAAAGATATGGACAATTCCATTCCCTTTAAACCGGAAATTTTCCACTTCACAAATGCAGGCGTATGCAGCTGGTTTGATTTTGCTCTGAAAATTAAAGAATTGGCCTACCTTCCCTGCAGGATATTACCCGTTTCAACCGAACAATATCCCTTACCGGCAAAACGGCCTGCCTACAGTGTTCTTTCCAAAGAAAAAATCATCTCCAAATACAAAATAAATATCCCTGACTGGAAGACAGGACTGAAAGACTGTCTGGGAAAACTGGGTGAACTCAGATAATATCCTTTTAGTCTCTATAAAGTCTCTTACATTTAAATATTTCATTCTATTTTAACAATTTGGAGGTGAATTATTTTTTTTGATGGATTTTTCCACTTAATTTTATATCGATACAAAACTTTTTCAATAAAAGATAAAACATTATGGATAGCAAAGACTTATTAAATGAGGTAAAAAGCAAAGCCCGGAAATGGTTAGACGGAAATTATGATGCAGAAACAAAAGCAGAGATCAGAAAAATGATGCAGGATGATGAGGAGGGTTTAATTGATGCTTTTTATAAAGATCTTGAATTTGGAACGGGCGGACTTCGGGGAATCATGGGCCCCGGTACAAACCGGATGAATATATATACGGTAGGAATGGCAACACAGGGTTATTCCAATTATCTGAAGAAAGAATTTTCTGTTCTGGATCAAATCAGTGTTTGCATTGCGCACGATCCACGTAATAACAGTCGCAAATTTGCAGAAGCCGCAGCCGGAATTTTTTCCGGGAATGGCTTTAAAGTTTATTTGTTTGATTCTCTGAGGCCGACTCCGGAACTTTCATTCGCTATCCGTCACTTTGGCGCACAGGGAGGAATTGTAATTACTGCCTCGCACAACCCAAAAGAATACAATGGTTTCAAAGCATACTGGGATGACGGAGGCCAGGTAATCAGCCCTCATGATACAAACATTATAGATGAAGTGAACAAAATTAAATCCATTGATGAGATTAGGTTTAACGGCCCGGAAAAAAATATTGAAATAATTGGAAAAGAAATTGATGATATCTATACTGACAAAATAAAAGAGCTTTCCCTTTCTCCTGAAATAATAGAAAAATTTAAAGACCTGAAAATTGTATATACTCCCATTCATGGCACGGGAGTAAAGCTGGTACCCATGGCATTGAAGAAATTCGGGTTCCGTAATATCATTAATGTGCCTGAACAGGATATCAATGATGGTAATTTCCCCACAGTAGTATCCCCAAATCCGGAAGAACCGGCAGCCTTAAAGATGGCGTTGGATAAGGCACGTGTAACAAATGCTGACCTGGTAATGGCAACTGACCCGGATGCCGACAGGGTGGGAATTGCAGTGAAGGATTTAAATGGAGATTTTATCCTGCTAAACGGAAACCAAACCGGATCGATTCTGGTTTACTATCTTTTAACCTTATGGTCAGAAAAGGGGAAACTCACAGGAAAAGAATACGTCTGCAAAACGATTGTAACTACAGAACTGATCGCTGATATGGCTGGAAAATTCAATGTGGAATTATATAATGTGCTTACCGGTTTTAAATTTATTGCCGACTTGATCAGAAGTCATGAAGGATCAAAAACTTTTATCGGAGGAGGGGAAGAAAGTTATGGTTACCTCGCCGGTGAGTTTGTGCGCGATAAAGATGCAGTAATGTCCTGTGCACTTATTGCTGAAGCTACCGCCTGGGCAATGAACCGGGGGAAAAGTTTATATGAACTCTTAATGGATATTTACATTGAATTTGGTTTCTACAAAGAATCCCTTACAAATGTGGTAAAAAAAGGAAAATCAGGTGCTGAAGAGATCCAGAAAATGATGGACAATCTTCGGGATAATCCACCTTTAAGTCTGAATCATTCCGATGTAATTATACGACATGATTATCTTATTCAAAAAACTTTTAATATTAAGACAGGGGCTGAAGAAGTAATTAGGCTGCCAAAATCAAATGTTTTGCAATTCATTCTGGAAGACGGGTCTAAAATATCAGTTCGTCCATCCGGAACAGAACCCAAGATCAAATTTTATTTTAGTGTAAATAAGCCCCTTCCCTCCCTGGAAAAATACCGGGAAACAGAAAAAGAACTGGAATCAAGGATTGAAAGCATTAAAAAGGATCTTGGGATATAAACTGTCCTATTTCATGTCTGATTATAAAAATATCAGGTTTTTTCAAACTTTCAGATGGTTGATTGTATTGATTCTGGTCGTAGGAACATCCTGCCATACATCATTTTATGCATACAACAAAATCCATATTGAACACAATAGTCTTGAAAAAGAAGTTACAGAAAAATACAACAGTTGCAATCTGAATGGAAGGATACCATTTGAAGTTTTCAGGATGGCAATGTTTGGCTATCTTAATATTGAGCCAAAAAATAAAAATGTTTTAACCATCATTGATTTCAGCAAACCCTCTACCGAAAAAAGGTTCTATCTTATTGATCTTAAAAATGATACATTACTGATAAATACCTGGGTGGCACATGGAAAAAATTCAGGAGAAGATACTGCTGTAGTTTTCTCAAATATCAATAATTCAAGAATGAGCTCACCTGGTTTTTTTGTAACAGCTGAAACTTATGAAGGTTCCCACGGTTATTCACTCAGAATTGACGGAATTGAAAAGCATATAAACAACAAAGCCAGAAAAAGATTTATTGTAATCCATGGTGCAGACTATGTTAGTGAAGATTTTATTAAGAAGAATGGCAGACTGGGAAGAAGCTGGGGCTGTCCTGCCGTTCCGAATGAACTTTCAAAACCCATCATTGACCTGATTAAAAATGGAAGTTGTATTTTTGTAAATGTCAATGATCCTGAATATTTTAAAAAATCAAAACTTATTGTTAAAGAATAGTTTTATCAATGACACATATATGACGAATAATTTCATCACCTAGGACGATGATTATACAAACTTTTATGTTAACGAAATAGTTGTACCGGGTAGGTAAGTGCCTGAAAAAAAGGAAGCGAAATCTGTTTTGACGGCTCCGATGGCTATCGGAAATAACAAAACTAACAGATAGATTATCAGAAAAATACAAACTTACAACCCTTTGAATTTTTAAAATAAAATTATACATTTAATTATGAAAAGTTATAAAAAAGAATTGTGGTTCGCCACCAGCAAACGCAGGGAATTTATAAATATTACCCCTGAGGTAAATGAATGTTTAAGGGAAAGCGGCATAAAAGAAGGACTGTTGCTTTGCAATGCTATGCACATTACTGCCAGTGTGTTTATCAATGATGATGAATCAGGTCTGCACCATGATTATGAAGTATGGCTGGAAAAACTGGCACCAGAAAAGCCTCACTCACAATACCGGCATAATGGTTTTGAAGACAATGCGGATGCTCACATGAAAAGACAGGTAATGGGTCGTGAAGTGGTTGTTGCCATCACAAACGGCCAGCTTGATTTTGGGCCCTGGGAACAAATTTTTTATGGTGAATTCGATGGCAAGCGGAGAAAAAGAGTGCTTGTAAAAATTATCGGGGAATAAGGGTACGCATAAAAGAAAAAGCCCGTCATGCTAAAAAGCTGACGGGCTTTATATATTTTCAATTCATTTTTTACCAGAAAACCGTATAAAGAACTACCAAAAGGATGATTATAGCATAAGCACTAATGTTAAATACTCCATCCGTTTTGAATATTTTGGAAGTAAGATCAATTCCTTTCGGATCATCCACATCATCGGAAGTAGTAAGACTGACACCTGCAATTACAACCATGGTAAGTAGCAGTGTATAAAGCATCTGGTCCATCCAAGGAAGATCAACAACAGGTGATTTCAAAATCAAAGCAATGAAAATAGAACTGATTACCCCAATGATTGCCCCTTTGTTTGTAGCCTTCTTCCAGAATAAACCCATCAGGAATACAGCCAGAATCCCAGGACTTACCAGACCGGTATATTCCTGAATATACTGAAACATTTGTGGGATATTACCCAGCAAAGGGGCCATTAAAACAGCTATGATCAAGGCAATAAAAGCTGAAAGTCTTCCTGTACGTACTGTTTGCTTGTCTGTTGCGTTTTTATTAATGTATGGACGATAAATATCCATTGTAAAAATAGTGGAAGTTGAATTCAGCATGGATGCAAGTGAAGAGACAATTGCAGCCATCAGGGCTGCCACAACCACCCCTCGCAGACCATTCGGCACAAAAGTACTGATAAGCCAGGGGTAGGATTTATCATAGTTTATTGTGCCATCTGCCTTAAGAAAGGCCTCTTTCACCCCGTCAACAACTGCAGTCCCGGCAGGATCAGTAAACATTACATAAGCAATAATTCCTGGGATTACTACAAAAATAGGGATTAAAAGTTTTAAAAATCCGGCAAAAACAATCCCATGCTGAGCTTCTTTCAAGGATTTTGCAGCCAGGGTTCTTTGAATGATGTACTGGTTAAAACCCCAGTAATACAGATTTGCAACCCACATACCCCCAATTAAAACAGCAATACCCGGCAAATTAAAAAACTCAGGATTATCCCTGCTAATGATCATATGAAATTTTTCTCCGGCATGTTCATAAACGAATTCCAATCCTTTGAAGACCCCTCCGTCAGGAGTAACATGTTGCAATGCAATTACAGTTGTGATCATACCACCCAGTACAAGAAAAATAACCTGAATAACGTCCGTCCAGGCCACAGCTGCAAGCCCACCGTAAAGGGAATAGGCAGCAGCTACAAATGCAAGAGCTATTACGGCATAAATCAACATACTCCCGTCACCGTTACCTATGATGGTATCAATGGCTTTTGCGCCCAAAAACAAAACGCTTGTAAGGTTTACAAAAACAAACAATGCGATCCAGAAAATAGCAAGAATTGTTTTCAGATTGGTACTATACCTCTTTTCAATAAATTCAGGAATGGTATAAAGCTTCTTTTCAATAAAAACCGGAAGAAAATACTTCCCTACAATTACAAGGGTGAGTGCAGCCATCCATTCGTAAGTTGCAATTGCAAGGCCTATGGCAAAACCCGATCCGGACATCCCGATAAATTGTTCTGCTGATATGTTCGCCGCAATCAGAGAAGCTCCAACTGCCCACCACGGAAGCGATTTACTGGCAAGAAAATAATCTTCTGCATTTTTCTGATGTCCTTTCTTGTCTTTTGAAACCCAAAGGCCAACAAATACAATGAGTAGTCCGTAAGCAATAAAGATTGAATAATCCAGAACAGAAAAATTTGATCCCATTTTAATTAAGTTTAAGGTTTATCAGATTTCAAAAGTAGTCATTTGAGAAAAAATAATTACGCCCTGAAATAATTTATAATAGTTATAAATAGATTTTACGGAATCGCTCAACCAAATAAAACAGCTTAAAAACTAAATTATTTCTTTTGTCCCGTCTCCCACCTGAGGAAGGTAAAAATCAGGTTTCAGACCTGTGATTTTTTCATAATTTGCCCCTACCGTTTCACAAAAATCATCTACCTTACCTTTTTCAACCAGACTAACTGTACAACCTCCGAATCCGGCACCAGTCATTCTTGAACCGATTACTCCCTTAATCTTTCTGGACTCATCTACCAGGGTGTCAAGCTCAAAACCGGTAACTTCATAGTCGTACCTAAGGGAATCATGTGATTCATTCATTAATCTGCCAAACTCAATCAGATTTCCATCTTTCAGAACAGGAATGGCCCTTAGTACCCGGTCATTCTCTGCAATCACATGCTTTGCTCTTTTTTTAATTGTTTCATCAGGGATTAAATACTCCCTTTTTTTAAACTCATCCAGGCCAAGTTCACTAAGATTCCGAATGGGCTTTTCAGCACTCAGGTACTCCACTGCCTTTTCACACTGCGCCCTTCTTTCATTGTATTTTGAATCGGTGAGGCCTCTTCTTTTGTTTGTATTTATAATTACCAACTGGTAGTTTTTAAAAAACAAGGGTACCTTTTCATAATCCAGGGTTTCACAATTCAAAAATAATGCTTTGTTTTTCTCTCCCATACCTACGGCAAACTGATCCATTATTCCACAATTCATACCCACAAACTCATTCTCTGCTTTTTGTGACAATTTCACCAGTTCAAGTACCGGTAATACACCTCTCCATAATTCATTCAATGCATAGGAAGTAACCAGTTCAATGGATGCGGATGAAGAAAGTCCTGCCCCGTTTGGAATATCCCCGGAATACAATAACTCTGCTCCCTTTGGGATCATTCCCTTTTTCTTAAGCTGGTCAATTACACCCAAAGGGTAATTCACCCATTCACTACCCCTTTTTTCATCCAGATCAGACAAAGGTATTTTCCCTCTCCATTTTATATTTGTGGAAGCAAAATGAATGGAATCCTCATCTGTCTCCCTAATGGCAAGGTAAGTACCAAAATTCAGCGCACAGGGGAAGACATATCCTCCGTTATAATCAGTGTGCTCTCCGATAAGATTGACTCTGCCCGGTGCAAAAAAAACACGGGGTTTAACCTCTGACCGTCCGTATAAATCTAAAAACTGCCTTATCAAAATTTCTGGTTGAATCATGCTGTTTTTGTTAATCTGTTTTAGATACGATATATCTCAATTATTAAGAATAAACTACCCCGAAGCAAAGCTATCGATATATTACAAAGAATTGTCTATTTCCGACCCGGCTAGTCGGGGTAATGAACCAGACCTTCCCGTCCACAATAGCAGAACACGAAGGTGGAATAAATTCTGACTTCAAAGATAAATTTTTCTTAATAATATCAGTAAATAACGGGTGTTATAATTATCCTGAAATTGAATAAAACAGATTCTTGACCATACATATTCTACCCTATATCTCTCTGAAAATCAACAATAGGAATAAATAATACAATATCAATACTATCGAACCTGCTAAATACTAATCATTTTCTTTTCTAATTTTTATTAAAATTAATTCTAAATTGTATATTTGCATTTTAAATAATTTTTTAACCTTTAAATTTATTAACAATGGAAACAACTATGGAAAAAGGCTCACAATGGGTGCAAACAATTGTTGACCTTGCAAAGGACTATGGACCTAAATTAATTGGTGCAATACTTGTACTTATCGTCGGCTTCTGGATTATCAAAGTAATTATGAAAGGGATTTCCAAAGCTATGGATAAAAAAGAAGTTGACCCCTCTTTAAAGCCATTTCTTAAAAGTATGATTGGAATTTTGCTTAAAACACTTCTAATCATTAGTGTAATGGGAATGGTAGGCATCGAAATGACCTCTTTCATTGCGATTCTTGGTGCCGCAGGTCTTGCCGTTGGCATGGCACTTTCGGGAGCACTGCAAAATTTTGCCGGCGGAGTTATGATCCTCGCTTTCAAGCCATTTAAAGTAGGTGATTTTATCGAAGCACAAGGCCATACTGGTGTGGTAAATGAAATTCAGATTTTCAATACTTATCTGAAAACACCGGATAACAAAATTGTTATTATTCCCAACGGAGGTTTATCCACCGGTTCTATGGTAAATTATTCCAAAGAACCAACAAGGAGAGTTGACTGGACTTTTGGTATTGCGTATGGTGACGATGTTGAGAAAGCCAGGAAAGCACTTCAGCAGCTTATTCATGCTGATACAAGAATTCTGAAAGATCCCGAACCTTTTATTGCTTTAAGTGAACTTGCTGACAGTTCAGTAAATGTAGTTGTTAGGGTCTGGGTAAATTCTGCCGATTACTGGGGAGTATATTTTGACATGAATGAAAATGTTTATAAAACATTCGGTAAACATGACCTTAACTTCCCATTCCCTCAAATGGATGTACATCTTGATAAATAATTAAAAACCTAAATATTTTTGTTAATGAAGAAAATTATAAATCTGTTAAGCTTATTCCTGATTCTCAATTTTTCAGGCTTTGCCCAGCTTGATGCTGCCCATGAAGATTTAACCAAACGGAATACCGATACAATAATGGGTTGGAACTTTGGAGGGAAATTCAAACTGGACATGTCCCAGGTAGGTCTTGTAAACTGGAATAAAGGTGGGAAAAACACCTTCTCAGGAATCGCAAACCTCAGTATGCATTTAAACTATATTCAGGAAGACCTTCATTGGTCAAACCTTTTTGAAATGGGTTATGGAGGCCAGATAATAGGAAGTAAATACTCCAAAGCTGAAGATAGAATTCAATTCACATCAAAAATTGGAAAAAGTGCCGGAAAAAAATGGTATTATACCGGGTTACTGGATTTTAAAACCCAGATGACTATGGGATATAATGCCGATGATGATGATTTAAAAATATCCAACTGGATGGCGCCGGGCTATTTGTTCTTATCACTGGGTATGGATTTTGTCCCCAATAAAGACCTGAGTATTTTTCTTTCGCCTCTTACTTATAGAAGTACTTATGTTCTGGATCGTGCATTATCTGATTCAGGGTCATTTGGGCTTGATCCCGGGCAAAAAATCCTGCATGAAGTAGGTGCCTACGTTAAGTTCTTTTATAAACATGAAATTCTGAAGAATGTTGTTTTTCAAACCAATCTTGATCTCTATTCCAATTACCTGAAAAATCCTCAGAATATTGATGTGGACTGGCGTGTACTCTTTGATATGAAAATAAATAATTTCTTAACAGCAAGTATCAGTACTCACCTGATCTATGATGATGATGTAAAATTTAAATATGATTCCAACGGTGACGGAAATCTGGATGCAGAAGGACCAAGAGTTCAGTTTAAGGAAATTATAGCTGTGGGGCTGGCATTTGAATTTTAGTTAGTGTCTCTTAGAAGCACTAGTTATAGTATCCACGCGTATTATCCAAAAGATGAATTAAAATCGGATTTTCACCATTTATCTTTTTTTGAAAACCGAAGACCCTGTTGAAAAGCAGGGTTTTTTCATGAATTCCGGTTTTCTTAAAAAAATTTAATCAGGTTTTATTATCTTCGGACCTGTATTCACTAAACCTGTTAATATTCATCAACAAATGAAAAATTTTAAACTTTATCTGGTATCCGGTCTGCTCCTCACTACTATTTCTTCATGGACTCAGACAAATCAAAAAGTTCCTTTGGATCATACTGTTTATGATTCATGGAAAGATGTAAAAGCGTACAAAATTTCCAATAATGGTAATTGGGTCAGTTACGAAGCAAACCCTCAACAGGGAGATGGAACCCTGTATATTTATGATGTAAAAACCAACAGGCTAGATTCGGTTCCCAGAGGATATGGGGCAGAATTTTCACCTTCCGGTACATTTCTGGTATTTAAAATAAAACCGCCTTATGCAGTTGTCCGTACCGCAAAGAAAGCCAAAAAGAAAAAGGACGAGTTACCAAAGGATTCTCTGGGGATATGGAAGCTCTCAACAGGAGAATTGATCAAAGTAAAGGAAGTTAAATCCTTCAAACTTCCTGAAGAGGAAGGCAATTGGATTGCATGGCATTCTGAGAAGATTTATCCGGATAAACCAGAAAAAAAAGCAAATGAAAAAGAACTTTCCGGAGAAGAAAAGAAAGCAGAAGCAAAAAAGGAAAAAGAACGAAAAGAAAAAATTAAAAACTTAAAAAAAGCAAAAGGAACAGACCTGATCTTGTACAATCCTGAAACAAAAAAAGAGTATCGTTTTGAAAATATTACCGATTATACAGTTTCAAAAAACGGGAAAATATTTGGAATGATTGAACAAGTCAGTGACTCCCTTACCCATTCACGCATTCTTATTTTCCAAACCGCAAAAACCGAAATGATTGAGATCTGGTCCAAAGATGGAGTTTCCAAAAAGCTGACAAGCGATAAAGACGGAAAACAACTGGCTTTCATACATTCTGAAGATACAGCCAAAACCAAAGTTTACAGTCTTTACCTTTGGAATTCGAAAATTAAATCCGCAGAAATGATTACCGATACCATCAATCCGGCTATGACAAAAAGCTGGAGTGTGAGTGAATACGGACATATCCGTTTTTCCGAAACCGGAGAAAAATTATTCTTTGCCACCGCACCAAAACCATTGCCTGAACCAGAAGATACTTTGCTGGATGATGAAAAATACCATCTGGACATCTGGAGTTGGAAAGATCCTTATTTGCAACCTATGCAGAAGTTAAATGTAAAAAGAGAGAGAGAAAGGAGTTATCTTGCTGTTTATTTTACCAAAAGCAAGAAAATGGTTCAGCTTGCAAATGAAGAGATACCTGATGTACGAACCTATTTAAAGGGAGATGCGGATTTTGCTATGGGAACTTCCCGTTTGCCTTATCGAAAACTAACCTCATGGGATGCCAACCGGTATCAGGATATTTATAAGATCAATGTAAATACCGGGGAAAAAGAACTTATCCAAACGAAAGCCGCCTCAAGCATAAGTTTATCTCCCTATGGGAACTTCCTGTTATGGTACAGCATTTCTGACAGCAGCTGGTATGCCCAAAGCCTGGAAAGTGGGAAAACGGTCTCTCTCACACTTGACCTGCCCTACCCTTTTTATAATGAATTACATGACAGTCCGAGTAATCCCAGACCCTATGGCACTGCCGGTTGGGTAGGAAAAGATAAATATGTTCTGATTTATGACCGGTTTGATATCTGGAAAATTGATCCTGCCGGCAAAGAAAAACCCGTAAATCTCACCAATGAATATGGCCGTAAAAACAGCATCCGTTTCCGTTACATCACACTTGACCGGGACGCAATATCCATTGATCCAAAAGAAGAAATGCTTTTAAGTGCTTTTCACCTGTACAATAAGCAGGCCGGTTTCTTTCAACAATCTGTTAAGTCAGCCGGTAATCCTTCTTTATTGGTCCTGGAGGATGCCAGTTTCTATCCTCCTGCAAAGGCAAAAAATTCAGACCGGCTGATCTGGAGAAAAGGTAGTTTTCAGGTTTACAATGATCTTTGGACAAGTAACATGAGTTTTAAAAATGCGGTTAAAATCTCCAATGCAAATCCGCAACAAAGTAAATATCTTTGGGGTTCCGTTGAACTGGTGGACTGGACATCCCCCGATAATGAAAAGCTCCAGGGTCTTCTTTATAAGCCGGAAAATTTTGATCCGTCAAAAAAATATCCGATGCTGGTATATTTTTATGAAAGAAGCTCAGACGGATTAAACCGTTATATTTCACCTGCCCCCAGCCGCTCAACCATTAACCGCAGTTATTGTGTAAGCAATGGTTACCTTATTTTTGTTCCTGACATTCCTTATAAGATAGGCTACCCGGGACAAAGTGCCATGGATGCTGTTATGAGCGGAACCCTTGCCATGGTTGATAAATATCCTTTTATTGACGAAAATAATATCGGGCTGAACGGTCAAAGCTGGGGTGGTTATCAGATCGCCTATATGGTTACGCAAACCACTTTTTTCAAATGTGCTTTCTCTGGTGCTCCGGTTTCGAATATGACCAGTGCCTATGGCGGGATCAGATGGGCTTCAGGGATGAGCAGGATGTTCCAGTATGAGCAAACACAAAGCCGTATTGGAGGCACCCTTTGGGAAAAGCCTTTTCAGTATATTGAAAATTCTCCCATCTTTTTTGTTCCTAAAATCAAAACACCGCTTCTAATCATGCACAATGATGCTGATGGTGCGGTTCCATGGTATCAGGGAATAGAGTTTTTTGTGGCCTTAAGAAGACTGAATAAACCTGCATGGCTACTTAGTTACAATAATGAATCGCATAATCTTCGTCGCCGGGCAGATCAGAAAGACCTGACGATAAGGATGATGCAGTTTTATGCGCATTACCTGAAAGGAGAACCCGCCCCGGTATGGATGGTTGAAGGCCTTCCTGCTGTGGATAAAGGGAGAAAGGATAACTATGGAACGATGAACGATGAACGATAAATGTCTCGTTGTCTCGTCCTGAAATAGGTTTACAAAAAATGTAAACAAAAATCAGGACATGTCACCCTGAGCCGGATCGGAGGGCGATTTGCACATTGTCTTGTATCTTGGTTCTTGTATCTTGGTTCTTG
>JANTGF010000097.1 GCA_024763075.1 Bacteroidales bacterium
AAGAAAATAACTCTCCCGATTAAGTTTTTGTGGCTTTTTGTTCCAAAAAGCTGACAAAACTGATATCGGGATCAAACAGATTTTCTTTCTTAACGCTTCATTCTTTGATTTTTTTAACGCATTTTTCCCAAGGCGGAAATAATTCAACTTATTTACTTATTGTAAAAAAGTGATTTGATTCTGAATTTATATTTACTCTTCTATAATAAATAATATTTTAGCTTTTAATAGAATTCTGCTAATTTCTTATAATACTGTATATTAATAATCATAAATAAAATTGACCTTCTCCGATAATCAGTGTTATACTAGACATGGGAAACATTAATTATTTAATAATACGGGATTTATTCCCGCTCCTGTTTATGGTCTCCAATCCTTCCAGAGGGTCACCCTTTCTGTTTGTAGCCTTTTGTGAATAAAAAGGATCATCATTTCAGTTAATTTACTTTTTCAATAAGCTCGTTGCATTCGTTCCGAAGTTCCTTTAGTTTTTCCTGATATTTTTCCTTTCCTGCTAAATTATTCTTTTCCAGGGGATCATTTTTCAGGTCATACAACTCTTCGTGTTCCGGATGGTCCCTGTACCTGAAATATTTATAATCTTTGGTCCGCACGCCTTCACTTGCAGGAATAGGTTTAAACTCCCACAGATGTTCACATAAAAATGAATTCCTGTTTTTTGCCGGATTTTGCTTTTTCATTGTGTATCCTGCAAGGCTCATTCCCTGATAACTCTCAGGTATCTTCACCCCGGCATATTCAAGGATCGTTGGGGCAATGTCAACATTCAGGGCCAAGTCATCTATGTCCCTGTGAACCGCATTGTGCGGGTCATAAATGATCAAAGGAACACGAAGTGAGTTATCATACATCAGCCATTTTCCGGCCAGCTGTCTTTCCCCGAGAAAATAGCCATTATCGCCCATTAAGATAATAATAGTGTTATCGGCAAGGCCTTTTTTCTCAAGTTCATCAGTAATCTCACCAATTGTCCTGTCAATCGCGCTTATCAGTCGGTAATAGCCTTTTACCATTTTTTGGTATTTTTCAGGGGTGTCAAACCGCCAGTGCCAGCGCACACGGTTAAAGCCCTGTTTTACATATTCCGGTTGTTGATTAAAATAGGCATCACTATTCAGAGGCGGATCAGGAATTATGACATCCCGGTAAAGCGTATCCATATCCAATGGATAAATAAATTGTTCGGGTGACCTGTCTTCCGCATGGGGGGCATTGTAACTTACCGTTAAACAAAACGGTCTGCCGGAAGGAACATTATCAATAAAATCAATTGCCTTCAACCCCATCAGGTCAGTTAAGTGAATATGTTTTGTTGCCCCGTCGATCAATCGAAAATAAAAGTCTCTCTGATACGGGTGATAAACATCAAAAAGTTCTTTATCAAGACTATTTTCAAATTTTACCCCGAATTTTCCCAAATAACCGGTATAATATCCGGCATCTTTAAGTAATGTGAAATAACTATTTGAAATAAGCTCTTTTGATATTGGTGGTTGTTCAAAGGTATAATGATGTTTTCTCTCGTAAAGTCCTGTCATCATACTTGCCCTGCTTGCTGCACAGATTGGAGTGGTTACATAGGCATTATTAAAATAGACACCCTGTTGCGCCAGCTTATCCATGTTGGGTGTATGAATAGTTTCATTACCGGAGTATCCTATTGCATCCCAGCGCTGATCATCGGTAAGCAAAAATATGATATTGGGTCGTGCAGTTCTATTGGTAATGTTTTGCGCATTAATATTTAAACACATAGAAAAAAGCAATGTCACTACAACCTGAATCTTACTGATGTTAATTAAATTCATAATTATTTCTTATTTGGAACTATCTATGATTTCCCGGGGATAAAAATAAAGATGTGGATGATAACCCTCGCTAATTGTATAATATCCCGAAGCATCCGGGGCCCGGCAAACACCTTCACCATTGGGTTCTTTTATGGTTGGCAATATTTCAGGTGCTTTTTGCAAAGTTTTTCTTATCGTTTTTATTTTTTTCCAATAATACACAAAATTATCATTTTAAATTAATATCTCTGTCCCGTCATCTGATATATCGGCAGCATTTGCCTTGTTGCGTAATATTAATTTCGCAAGGTATTTCAATGTTTTTGCCTTTTAATCAGAAATGCTGCTAAACTGATCCTCCTGCGTAGTTTGAAAGACCATGATTATTGAATCCTTGGTCACAACATAAAGATTATTTGTTAACGGACCGATCATTAAAGATTCCGCATTGTATTTTCCTCCCAGTCATATTTTATTGCTCCTTTTATTCTGTAACTGCCCAGGTATATTCCTGATGGACTGAATGCAAATATTTTATTTTCATCTCATGAATCGTTATATGTCCAGAAAACACCGGGTATTTTACTGCTTACCTCAATACCTGAAGATTCTCTGATCTAAGTATTTTGTAGTGTACTCAAATCAATCCTATCAGATTCTTTCACACTTCCACCTTGATCTTTTATACTTTTTTTTGAGTGTATATGATACAGTTCGACAATTACCCATAAAGAGTAATGCAATTATGGTTCTTTTTGTAAACTTATTCATTTTCTACAAAAAATTAAATATAAAAGTATATGTTATATTAGATTAGCTTTTTACCGAAAATAACTTCTTATCTTTAATTTTTCCTTAAAATAAATAGAAGTATACTTGTTATCAAAAATTACAACATATATATTTACAAGGTTTTAGCCTGCCATTAAGCAGCTCTGATTAAACATAAATATAGGATTATGTATAAAAACCTGATGCTTTTCGTTTTGATCATTTATTTTTTTTCCGCCTGCCAGAATAAGGAACCAAAACAAAAAGCACGAATTAGAGTAAAGCCAAACATCATCTTCATCATGGCCGACGACATGGGATATGGCGAAGCGGGCTGTTATGGACAGAAGATCATAAAAACCCCGAACATTGATAAAATTGCAAAAGAAGGGATAAAATTTACGCAGTTTTATTCGGGCCAGGCTGTTTGTGCCCCTGCACGCTGCTCATTACTGACCGGTTATCACATGGGTCATTCCTATATCCGCAATAACGGCCAGCCAAAAGAAAGAAACCCTATTACCCCTTTTCCGGGGCAAAATCCCATTCCTGATTCCGTACTTACCATCGGGGAGATACTTCAGGAAAACGGATATGTAACAGCCGCCATCGGAAAATGGGGGCTGGGAAGCACAGGTACCCCGGGTGATCCGAACAATCAGGGTTTCGACCTGTTCTATGGTTATAAATGTCAGGTTCATGCCCACAATCATTATCCCTCATTTCTGTGGAGAAATGATAAAATGGAACAAATTGAAGGAAACGACGGTAAATCACTCAGAGGCGCACATCATTCCCAGGATCTTTTTACAAAAGAGGCTCTCAACTTCATACAGGAAAATAAAGACCGGCCCTTCTTTTTGTATCTTCCCTTTATCATACCACATCTGTCCATTCAAACTACTGACAAATTTCTGGATATCTATAAGGATAAAATACCGGAAACACCATACAAGCATCATGGGTATCTGGAAAACCCCTATCCTCATGCTGCTTATGCCGGAATGATCACTCAAATGGATGATGCCATCGGGCAGATTTTAAATGAAATCAAAAAACAGGGTTTGAATAAAAACACATTGATTATCTTTACATCGGATAACGGACCAGCTTACAAAAGGCTGGGTGGGTCAGATGATAAGTTCTTTAACAGTGCGGGAGGTTTAAGAGGGTTGAAAGGGGATCTTTTTGAGGGAGGTATCCGGGAACCGATGGTGGCCAGCTGGCCCGGAAAAATCAAACCGGGAACAGTTACGGATCTGCCTTTTGCTTTTTGGGATGTACTTCCCACCTTATGTGATGTAACAGGTGCTGCAAAACCGGCAAATATTGACGGAATCAGCTTTTTACCCACTTTAACCGGTGAAGGTACACAGGAAACCCATGAAAACCTGTACTGGGAGTTTAAAGCATACGGTGGTCAGGCTGCAATGATCAAAGGTGACTGGAAAGTAGTGATCAGAGATCTTTCATCAAAGAAAAAAGAAACATCTGTAATGCTCTTTAACCTTAAAAATGATAAAGAAGAAAAGTATGATCTGGCAAAAGAAAACCCTGCAATCGTGAAAGAAATTTTGCAGGAAATGAAAAAAGCCCGGGTTCCGTCTGAATTGTTTCGTTTTCCACAGTTGGTTGATTTTTATGCCAATCTTTGAATATTGAAACAGCTATGAAGAAGAAAACCCTGATATTTGCAGCTTTTCTGATCCTTATTCTCTCCGGCGGCATCTATGTATTATGGAAATACAGGGTGAAAACAAAAAGGCCTAACATCGTTTTCATTTATGCCGATGATCTGGGGTGGAAAGATGCAGGTTTTATGGGAAGTAAATTCTACGATACTCCGTCATTGGATGCGCTGGCCGCCAGCGGAAGGATTTTTACCAATGCCTATGCAAATGCGCCCAACTGTGCACCATCCAGGGCAGCTTTGCTAACAGGTTTGTATTTACCCCGAACAGGTGTTTTCACTGTGGGCACATCTAAAAGAGGGAAATCTAAGTTCCGGAGAATCATCCCTGTCCAAAACAAAACTGTGCTGGATACCAGCTTTATTACGATTGCCGAAGCTCTCAGACAAAATGGTTATACATCCATTTCCATTGGCAAATGGCATCTGGGTGATGACCCGGAATCCGGCCCGCTGGAACAGGGTTTTGATTACAATGTCGGTGGATGGCATCTGGGGCACCCAAAAAGCTATTTCAGCCCATATAAAAATCCCGTATTGGAGGATGGCCCGGAGGGCGAATATCTGACTGACCGGTTAACAAATGAAGCCCTGAGTTTTATTGAAAAAAATAAGGACAAACCCTTTTTTCTGTATTTTCCACACTATGCAGTGCATACCCCATTACAGGCAAAAGAAAATCTGACGGAGTTATTTAAGCCCAGAGTACCCGACGGAGATCAGAAAAATCCGGTCTATGCTGCTATGGTGAAAAGTCTGGATGAAAGTGTTGGCCGGATTATTCTCAAGCTTAATGAATTAAATATCAGAAAAAAGACCATTGTTATATTCACTTCCGACAATGGAGGCTATGGTCCGGCTACAAGTATGGCTCCCCTCAGAGGTTCGAAAGGAATGTTATATGAAGGCGGGATCAGAGAGCCTTTTATTGTATCCTGGCCAGGCAGGGTAAAACCCGGAACCCGTTCTGACTACCCCATCATCGGAACCGATATGTTTCCTACCATCCTGAGTCTTACTCATACGGATCTGTTTCCCGGTCAGCAATTTGACGGAATAAACCTGAAAAAGCTTTTCCTGAAAGGCAAAAAACCGGATGAAAGACCCCTGTTCTGGTTTTTTCCTGCCTATCTTGAAAGATACCGGGGCGTACCGGATATCTGGAGGACTACACCTGCTTCAGCAGTTAGATTAGGGAACTGGAAGCTGATCCGCTTTTTTGAGACAGGTGTAACCGAGCTGTATAATCTGAAAGATGACATCGGGGAAACTCAGGAACTTTCAGACAGATTTCCAGAGAAGAAAAAAGAAATGGAAAATCTTCTGGAAAACTGGATAAAAGAAACAAATGCACCGGTTCCATATAAACCAAACCCGGAATTTGATGAAACAGCATATAAAATAAAACTTCAGGAGATAAAAAGCAGGAATAAATAACATATATTCAAATAATTAATAGAAATAAATACCTATGAAAAAATCAAGTTTTTTAAGGGTTACCATAATGGTGACATTTACAATCCTTTTTGTAAACTCATGTACAAACCAACCAAAGGAAAACAAATTCACTGAACACTTTCCTTCAGGCATACAAAGGACCTGGATAGGCCCCGACTTTTGGGCCAACCGCCTGCAGGACTGGCAGGTAAATAATGACCGGCTGGAATGTCTGACCTCCCAGCCAAACCGGAATGTTAACATATTAACCTGGCGCCTGAAAGATGAACCCGGCACTTTTCAGATTTCCGTAAAAACAGGCCTGCTCACTGATACTCTTCCCAAAAATAACACCAACTGGGTCGGTCTGAGAATCGGCGCAAGAGGCCGGTTTGATGATTACAGGGATGATGCCATTTATGGCAAAGGCCTGATAGCAGGAATTACAAGTGCCGGAGACCTTTTTATCGGTGAACTGCCGGTAAAGGCCAACGGTAATGCAAAGGCCCTGATCCCCTACCTTAAAACCGGACTACAACTTAATTATTCCTTAAGTTATTCTGATGAAAGTTATTCCCTCAAGATAAGTGCGGTTGATCCTGAAACAGGAAATGAAATCGCAGGTATTGTTGAGGTTGATGTTCCTAAACAGCAACTTCACGGAAGTCTGGCTCTGGTGAGCAACTTTACTGAAATGGGAAGAAACAATGAGGTACCCAGCTGCTGGTTTGATGACTGGAAAATCAGTGGAACAAAGATCAGTCATTTTCCCGAAAGGGCATTCGGCCCCATACTTTTTTCACAATATACACTTAGCCGGGGCACCCTGAAATTAAACGTTCAAATGCCACCGGTTGGGAGTTCGGATGGGAAAGATGTTAAATTCCAGATCCGGAAAAATGAAAAATGGGGAAATCTGCAAAAAGCAAACATCGACCCCGATTCCAGAACTGCAACATTCAAAGTAGAAAACTGGGATGATGCAAAAGATACCCCTTACCGGCTGGTTTATGAATTGAATACCGGAAAAGATAAAATGAAGGAATACATCCGGACGGGAACCATACGAAAGAATCCGGTTGGTAAAGAAGAGCTGGTAGTCGCTGCTTTTACCGGAAATAATGATCTGGGATTTCCAAATAAAGATGTTTATGAAAATATTAAAAAGATCGACCCTGATCTGCTCTTCTTCTCAGGTGATCAGATATATGAGGGTGTGGGAGGATTTGGGGTTCAACGTGCCCCGGTCGAAAAAGCAATACTTGACTACTTAAGAAAATGGTATCTATATGGCTGGGAATATGGAGATTTATTCAGGGATCATCCATCCATCAGCATTCCGGACGACCATGATGCTTATCACGGAAATATCTGGGGAGCCGGTGGAAAGGCAACCCCTCCGGGACTTCGTGGAAATGCAGCCCAGGATGCCGGTGGTTATAAAATGCCGCCCCGGTGGGTAAAAATGATGGAACGCACTCAGACACTGAACCTGCCCGACCCATATGACCCAACTCCGGTTCTCCAGGGGATTGGTGTGTATTATACTCAACTAAATTATGGAGGTGTCAGTTTTGCCATTGTGGAAGACCGGAAATTCAAATCTGCACCAAAACCTTTGTTACCCGAAGCAAAAATTAATAACGGATGGGCACAGAATACCAAATGGGATGCAGCTAAAAAAGCAGATGTTCCCGGAGCTGTATTGCTGGGTGACCGGCAACTGGATTTTCTGGAACACTGGGTACAGGATTGGTCTCATAATGCAAAGATTAAAGTTTTGCTTTCGCAAACCATTTTTGCCAATGTTGCCACCCTGCCAAAAAGTGAACACCATGATGTTGTAGTCCCTAAACTCAGAATACTAAACAAAGGAGAATATCCTCCGGATGACCGTCCGGTTGCCGATATGGATTCGGATGGCTGGCCACAAACCGAAAGGAACAAAGCTGTGGAAGTAATCCGGAAAGGCTTTGCTATGCATATTGCCGGAGATCAGCATCTTGGGAGTTTTACCCAATACGGAACCGGTAAATGGAGAGACGGAAGCTACGCTTTTTGTGTCCCGGCCATTTCCAATGTCTGGCCGCGAAGATGGTTTCCGGAAGAACAGGGAGCAAACCATAAAAAGGGTGAGCCAAAATATACCGGTGATTTTTTGGACGGATTTGGCAATAAAGTAACGGTATATGCGGTTTCCAATCCGGTTTTTACCGGAAAAAAACCGGCAAACCTTTACGATCGTGCAACCGGCTATGGGATTATTAAACTCAATAAAACCTCCAGAGATATAGAAATTAATTGCTGGCCCCGTTTTGAAGATCCAACGGACCCTGCTTCTAAGGAATATCCTGGATGGCCCGTTACCATTAATCAAATGGATAATTTTCATCCAAAACCATATGGATGGCTACCCACCATCAAATCAAATATTGAGGAACCGGTTGTTAAGGTATTTAATGAGGGTTCAGGCGAACTTGTTTATGCTTTAAGAATCAAAGGAAACACATTTAGTCCTCCGGTTTATGCGAACGGCATTTACCGTATCGAAGTTGGTGAACCTGATAAAAATGAGTTTAAGGATTTTAATAAACTGAAACCGGAGAAAACAAAAAATACGAATACAATTCAGGTTAATTTGTCAAAATGAAAACAAAGAAAATTCTTATTGTGCTGGCATTTACATTATTTATGGGTGTTCCATTAAATGCCATTGCCCAAAAAACCACTCAACAGCCCAATATTATTTTTATTCTAACAGATGACCTTGGATACGGAGATCTGGGAGTATTTTATCAAAACCTGAGAAAACAGGAAGGTAAAAAAAGGGTGGAATATACTCCAAATCTGGATAAAATGGCAGATCAGGGTGCAAGACTTACGCAGTATTATTGTGCTGCACCGGTGTGTGCCCCTTCACGGGCATCTATACTTTCGGGTTTAAGCCAGGGACATGCCAACGTACGAAACAACCAGTTTGACAAGGCTCTGGCAGACAACCATACCATTGCCACTGTGCTGAAAAAAGCAGGGTATTCCACTGCAGCCTTCGGGAAGTGGGGATTGCAGGGAAAAGGAGAAGACATTGTCCCTCCTGACTGGCCTGCTCATCCACTGAACCGGGGATTTGATTACTTTTTAGGATATATACGGCACCGCGACGGACATGAACACTATCCAAAAGAAGGCATTTATCGCGGAACCAAAGAAGTATGGGAAAACCGTACAAACCTGACTCCCAAACTGGACAAATGCTATACTGCCGACCTGTGGACAGCGGCTGCTAAAAAATATATCATTGATCAGAGCAAAGGGGAAAATGCTAAAAAACCATTTTTTATTTACCTGGCCTATGATACACCTCATGCGGTACTTGAGCTCCCCACACAAGCCTATCCTTCGGGCGGAGGATTAAACGGAGGCCTGCAATGGACGGGGGACTCCGGTCATATGATCAATACAGCCTCAGGGGAAATTGATTCATGGACTTATCCTGCGTATGCGAATGCAAGATGGGATGATGATAAAGATCCGGCCACTCCGGATGTTCCCTGGCCCGAAGTTTATCAGCGGTATGCTACAGCCACACACAGGATTGATGACGCAGTAGGAGATATTTTTCAGCTATTAAAAGATTTGAATATTTACGATAATACCCTCATCGTTTTCACTTCCGATAACGGACCCTCCAGAGAGTCCTACCTTCCAAAAACATACCAACCGAACAAACCAACCTTCTTTCGGAGTTTTGGCCCCTTTGACGGGATTAAACGCGATTGCTGGGAAGGAGGTGTACGAATGCCCACACTGGTTTCCTGGCCTGAACATATTCCTGAAGGAAGAATTGTAAATGACCCTGTAACTTCCCATGACTGGCTGGCAACATTTGCAAATATTGCCGGAGTACCGGCACCAGCCAATTCAGATGGTGTTTCATTATTACCTGCCCTCACCGACACAGGAATACAAAGAAAAAGTCTGATTTATGTAGAATATTTTGTTGGTGGAAAAACACCCGGATATGAAGATTTCTCTCCTTTACACCGTGGAAGAAAACGCAATCAGATGCAAGTCATTCGTAAAGATAACTTTGTTGGCATCAGATATGACATTCAATCACAAAACGATGATTTTGAGATCTATGACATATTGAAAGATCCTCAGGAAATTAACAACCTTGCGGGAGAACCGGAAATACAGTCTTTGCAGGCAGAGATGAAGAACAAAGTATTGTGGTCACGCAGACCTGATCCCGAAGCACCCCGTCCGTATGACAATGAACTTCTTCCGGCCATTCAGCCTGAGAAAACCTCTCCGGGAGTTAAATGGAAGGCATTTGATGGTAATTTCCCATGGGTGCCCTGTGTTCATTGGCTACCCATGTCGAAAGACGGATATGCTGATACTCCAAATGCAAATGTCTGGAAAAAATTGAAAGATGGCGTTTTGTTTTTTTCCGGATATCTTAAAATTCCGGAAGATGGTGAATATACATTTACCCTGAGTGCAAATGAAGGTGCATTAATGCGAATCCACAATGCAACGGTAATAGATGCCGATTATGGCTATACACCGGGCACGAAACACAGCGGAAAGATATTGCTCAAAAAGGGTTTACACCCTTTCCGGATACATTATCTGAGTGATGGAAAAAAAGACAGGCAACTGGAAGTCTCATGGAGCGGACCCGGGTTTTCAAGTGAGCCGGTTCCTGAAGCTATATTTTATCATTAGGATTATCCGACTCTAATAATATGACATATCCGTATTATTCACAAAGTGCTTTGGCATATACGGTACCATCGTAATCTACCTCGGTAATTTCTCCTGATTGCTGTATGAATGAAATCTTCAATTCATAATTATATCCGTCAAAAAAGTTCAGGGTAATAATTTTTCCGGACACTTTGTAAGTACCGGAGAATTTCCTTCCGTTCCCTGAGGAATTAGCATAAATACCATTGTCTCCGCTATATGCACTTTCACTCCCATAGGAAAAATTTCCTTTCCCGTCAAAATACAGGCTTTTGGTAGTTGAATAGGAACTTGACATACCGGATGAACCTGAGTAATGACAGAAATTCCCGTAGAGATTATTAAACGTAGAAGCAGAAGCAGCATTTTCTGTTGAAGCTGGTGCCAATTCCTGCTTTAGAAAAACATATTGGTATCCATCCGGGAAAGTAACAGATAATTTTCCGTCTTTTAAAGTATATTGATAATCAAATGCTCCTCCGTATTCGTCAAATACACGAATAGCATTCGGTACCAGTTTGTATGAAGAAGTCTCCCCGTCAAATATCAGCTGGTTATTATCAAGGATCTTAAGTACAAAATTATAATCCGAAGTTTTATAAACCCAGGTTCCCGTTAGTTTTTTCTTATCCGGATTGTTTTGTTGAGGTGGAATCCCGTAAACCATGGTAATTTGAAATATAAATGAAAAAAATAAATACAATAAAAAAAATCTTTTCTTAGGCTTCATCTGTTATTGTTTTTAACTATTGTTTTGCACTTAAAGTTAATTGTGTGATATTAAATAAGTTATATAGTCACATTTATTATTATATTCTTGGTAATTAAGTTTTTAATATTTCCTTTTGAATTTTTTACTTAGTGATACTTTGTGCATCCCTTAGTGTTACTTTCGCCACAGGCATTCCTTCGGAAGTGGTAAAAGAAAAAATCAGTTTTAACCACCAAGGACACAAAGGATATCACAAAGGATCCTCAAAGCATAATAAGCTAAATAACAACATATTATGCCCATCCATTTTACTTACGAAACTTTAGTTATTAAGTCAAATGTTAAAATCATAACAATGTCACTTCTCAGCTATTAAAATCTTTGTTAACACATCTTCAACCTGCACTGCATTTAATCCCGTTTTCATATCCGGATGATACAACAACCTTATTAAATCCCTGTCAATTTTCGCATATTCCGTTGTAGTGGTCCATTCTGCCTGGAAAATGCTTTCGGGATACAAATATGAATCTCTGGCAAGCCCAAGGGATTGTGTCAATTCTTCCCTGAGTAAATGTTTCTGTGCGGTTGGGCCAGCCCGGTATATATCAACATACATATGGCCTGAAATAAGCTGACTCTGATTCTTCCAGGAAACAGTAAATAAGCCCCAGTTAGATTTAATATAATCCGTTTGGGAAGGGTAAATTTCAGCATATTTTTCTCCTGAACCCAGATAAATGTAAAAATCAGACTGAGCCGAATCCTGGACGGTTTCCATTGTAAATCCATCCCTTGATAAGAGATTAATTTCGATTTCAATTCTTTCCAGTTCATCTGCCAACTCTTTAGTAACTTCTCCCCCGACAAATATCTTCATTCCTGTTTTCCATTTCCGGGTAATTTCACTGGCATTTCCGAATTCAAACCCTAATGCAATTTCTTTAAAATAATGAATCACTTCCCTGTCATAATCCGTAAGTTCCGAAAAAGGTTTTTCATCATTTTTTGAACAGGATGACAGGAAAGATAGGAATACAAGGATAAGGGACAGATATTTTCTCATATGCATAATTCCTTTTAAGAGCTTGTATCAATTATCCTAAAAACCCCATAAAAAATCCATTGTAATAGTTGTTGAGACAAAAGTTAAACAAAACTAATCAATTATTTCCAGACCGGAATAACAAATTTATAAATTCAGGATATTCATGACGAAAACAAACATATAAATTATGTTTTATAACATATTTTTATTAACTTTGCGATTCTTTAGCAAAAAAAGAATACTTAATTAATAATATATAGAAATGGCAAACAAAAAGAACATCGACCTGACTGTTTACGGAATTGAAAATGTAAAAGAAATTGTATATAATCCCTCCTACAACCTCTTGTATGAAGAAGAGTTAAAACCGGAACTGGAAGGCTACGAAAAAGGGATTATGACGGAATTCGGAGCCGTAAATGTCATGACCGGAATATTCACAGGCCGCTCCCCAAAGGATAAGTACATTGTAATGGACGATGTGACAAGGGATACCATCTGGTGGAATTCAGAAAAAGCCAAAAATGACAATAAGCCTACCACTCCGGAAGTATGGAAAGATCTGAAGGAAACCGTGGCAAAGCAACTTTCAGGGAAAAGACTTTTTGTAGTGGATACCTATGCCGGTGCAAATGAAAGTTCACGCTTAAAAGTACGATTTGTTACAGAAGTTGCCTGGCAGGCTCATTTTGTAAAAAACATGTTTATTCGCCCTACAGAAGAGGAGTTAGCCAACTATGGCGAACCTGATTTTGTATCATTGAACGGATCCAAAACAACAAACCCCAAATGGAAAGAACATAAACTTAATTCAGAGGTATTTACAATTTTTAACCTGACGGAGAAAATGCAGGTAATTGGCGGCACATGGTATGGTGGTGAAATGAAAAAGGGGATATTCGCAATGATGAATTATTATCTTCCGCTCAAGGGAATGGCTTCCATGCATTGTTCAGCCAATGTGGGTGAGGATGGTGATACAGCCATATTTTTCGGATTATCAGGAACAGGGAAAACAACCCTTTCCACCGATCCGAAACGGAAACTGATTGGCGATGATGAACATGGCTGGGATGATGACGGAATTTTTAACTTTGAAGGGGGTTGCTATGCAAAAACCATCAATCTGGATAAAGAAAGTGAACCGGATATTTATCATGCCATCAAAAGAGATGCTTTGCTTGAAAATGTAACGGTGGATGAGAACGGCAAAGTGGATTTTAGTGACAATTCCGTAACGGAAAATACAAGGGTCTCCTACCCTATCTATCATATCAAAAATATTGTAACTCCGGTTTCCAAGGCCGGTCATGCCAAAAAAGTAATTTTCCTCACCGCCGATGCTTTCGGTGTCATGCCTCCTGTGGCAAAACTGTCGCACGAACAGGCAAAATATCATTTTTTATCAGGTTTTACGGCGAAACTCGCAGGCACAGAACGTGGTGTAACCGAACCCCAGCCTACTTTTTCGGCCTGCTTTGGTGCAGCCTTTTTATCACTTCATCCTACAGAATACGGACACCAGCTTGTAAAAAGAATGGACGCTGTCGGAGCCACTGCTTATCTGGTAAATACCGGCTGGAATGGTACAGGAAAAAGAATCTCCATTAAAGATACACGGGCGATCATTGATGCCATATTAGATGGTTCCATTGATAAGGCACCTACTAAAATGCTTCCCGTGTTCAATTTTGAAATTCCTACGGCATTGCATGATGTTGATCCGGGGATCCTTGATCCCAGAGATACTTATGAGGATTCCTCAGAATGGGATAAAAAAGCCAAAGATCTTGGCCAGCGATTTATTAAGAACTTCGTTCAATATACGGATAATGATGAAGGAAAAGCGCTGGTGGCTTATGGTCCACAGTTATAAATATTATTAATCAGTATTTAATACTCCTGTTAGTTATTTGTTCTTTTTTCCTTCAAGAGTATTTTTGCCGACTGTATAAGCATATGTAGATGAAGGTAAAAACTGAATATTCAATTCTTTTAAGGTTTTATTTCCCTCTTTATTAATTGTTGTTACTATTGGATTATTTAAATTGTTTTCCATACAAAATTTGTATAAACTTTTTAATTTATTTGGTTTATTGTAATATCTGTCTGTCCATTTTATTTCTAATGCCCAAATTGGTTTTAATGTAGCATCGTTTAATCCAACCATATCAACTTCTCCCTTTTGCCATCGGGCATACCAGGGTTTAAACCAATCACAGTGCATCCATTGTGAGAATATGGCTGTTTCAACCATATTGCCAATCATCTCGTCCGTATTTGAAATTGGTGAAAATAAAGCACTTCTTAATGACGGAATTGTGAGGTATATTTTAAAAAAATTATCTCTTTTAAATCTCTTCCCGCTTTGATCTATTCGTTTTACTTTCTTGATTAAATATGCTGCTTCCAAATATTCAATGTATTTTTTCAAGGTTGATTTTGGAACTTGTGATTGTTTACTTAAGCCTTCCAGTGAAAATTCTCCACTACTATTATAAGCTATGGTTGTAAATAATGAATTTAATTCCCGGGTATCATTAATTCCATATAAACTTGGTAAGTCTCTCAACAATACTTTATCCACAATGTCTTGTCTGATATATCTGCCAGGATTTGCCTGAATCTTTTCCGAAAATATCACTTCCGGATAACCACCAAAATTTATATAATCAATAAAATGTTTGTTGAGTTCATCAAGGTGTGAAGAAGAATAATAATCACTTTTATGCCCCTTCCATTTTATTCTTGTATAAGTTATTATTCGATCTAAACCTTTTAAAGAAATATATTCGTTAAATGTTAACGGCGGTAATAAAAAGTCCGTAAACCGTCCTGCCCCACTTTCTGTGCTTGCATATTTTAATGCTGCAGCAGCTGAACCGGATACAATAAATTTATCTCTTCTGTAGCTATCAACTAATGATTTTAAATGAACTTCCCAATTACGATAATATTGTATTTCGTCAAAAATAATATACCAGTCATTTCCATCTTTAATTCCTGTGGCTTCCTTAGCATATAAAGACAATTGCTCTAATGTGATGTTGTTATAAATTGGATTTTCAACTGTAATAAAAACAATCTTTTGGGGATTAATCCCAGATGAAATCATATCTTCTACCATATGAAAGAGCATTACTGTTTTTCCAACTCGTCTTGGCCCCATTAATACAACAGCTCTTCTAATATCTTTTTCATATACAAGAGGTTTGAATAAATCAAAATATAACCTTCTGACCATTTCATTATAGTCATCTTCAATATGACCTGATACCCACCAGGGGTTTTCAAACTTTATTCTATCAATTACTTGTTTCTTAGAAATATTTTTTATCATAATTTTGCTTATTTAATACAAATATACTAAATAAGAATAAATAAGCAATCTTATTTTCAATATTTTCTTTAAATAAGAGTATTTTTTGATTTTGAAGTGCTTA
>JANTGF010000098.1 GCA_024763075.1 Bacteroidales bacterium
CAGAGAGTTATTTCTGCATTTTTCAAGAATTTCATCTCTGTTAAAACTTATGCCGTTGTTCCAGGGAACCGGATTCAACTCAATCAGTCTGCAAACATCATCTACCAGATGAAACATATTTCTGCAATTATCAAGATCACCGTAAAATTTAAGCAAAGGATAGAAACGATCAAGGATATGAGGTGGGTGAGGGGCTTCAATTTCAGAAAACTGATTCAGCATCAGCCGAAGCAGATTTGACCCTGACCGTTGCGTCCCGATTATTTGTATGGGTTGTAATTTTTTCACAAATCAAATTTTAATAAAGAAGAATCCCCAGCACACCTGCAAGAGGGATTAGAAAAACTACATTAAATTTAAATTTTACAGACAATAAGATGACAACCAGAAAAATAGCTAAAGAAATCCAGTTTACCTCTGCATTTTTTCCAATAGTTACCACTGCAGAAATGATCATACCAATGACAGCAGGTCTAAGTCCTTTAAAAGCAGCGCTAATTCCTGCCGAATTCTTTATTTTATCAATTATTTCAGAAAAAGCCACCATCAGAATAGCCGGAGGGAGAAAAACGGAAACCGTGGCTGTCAATGCACCTGTAAAACCACTCATTTTATAACCGATAAAGGCGGCACTGATAAATATGGGACCGGGTGTTACCTGGCCGAGGGCAATACCATCAGCAAATTCTTTAGTGGTAAGCCAGCCCAGATGGTTCACAAAGGTGTTTTCAAGAATCGGAATGATGACATAACCACCTCCGAAAAGGGTCAGACTCAGTCCGGAAAAAATATAAGCTATTTTTTGTTGTAAAATACAGATCTCCTTAACTGAACCGGAACAGAGAACAGGCAGAATTGCAATGATTGCCAGAAAACCGAGAATTACAGCGCCCAGCTTGAGATATAGCTTTGAGGATACTTTTTTTCCACCAGAGTAAACAGGTGTTTTCCCGATCTGGTTACGATAGATAAAATATCCCAGTACAGCGCTTACCAGCATTACCAGTAAGGTGATGTAAAAGGATCTTACAAAAAGTAAAGTAATGACTGCTGCGCTTGCTATTAAGCCCTGAACCGGATCCTTAATGCTTTTTTCACTCATATTGAATGCCACAGAAAGGACAATTGCCGCTATAGCCGGTAAAACTCCATTAAAAAAGCTGTTTAAGGCAGGTACCTGTCCGTAAGTGAAGTATAACCAGGAGAGAAAGATCATCAGAACAAAGGATGGAAGCAAAATGGCAATCATGGATATAAAAGCACCTTTCAGTCCTTTCAGTTTGTACCCGACGTAAGTCACCACATTAAATGCCATGGGACCGGGCAATACCGAAGCCAGGGCAATACCATCCAGAATGGTCTCATTATCAATAAGTCTGTTTTTTTCGGTAAATTCTTTTTGTACAACAGATATCAAAGCCATAAATCCACCCCAGGAAACGGAGCCGATTTTTAACAGGGTAAAGAAAAGATAAGACATGGAAATCTTATTATTTGCAATATTCTTTTCTTTGTTATACATCAGATCTTTTTAGGGTCAATATTTTTTTTCCCTGACAAAATACTTATTCCACATTTTATTTGGAACAAATTCAGCACGATAAGGTACAAAATAGGAATTCAGCTCCCACAGAACTTTCCCCTCTTCATTCATAACGAAAACCGAACCGGTTTTTGAACTGCATATCAAGAAATTACCATTCGGTAAAATATAAGCACTGCCCATCCTTGAGGTAAATTTAGAATAAGGTAAAGTCAGGTTGATTTTTGTTTTGGCAATCATATTTACCGTATCCAGCTCAAAAGACAAAACTCTGGAAACAGATGTATTGATATCGTTATCAAATAACATTAAATCACCATATTTATTTATGTGTACATTGTGCTGAAATGAGAAATAGCTGGTTGTGTCCATTCTAAAATCGCCACCTTTGCCGAGTTTCCACATTACCCTGCCTGTTTTTTTATTAATTTTCCATATCTGATCTTCAATGGCCAGTGATAAAAGATAATTTCCATCTGTATCAAAATTCAGAGCATTTGCATGAAACCGGTCATAGGCAAATCGTTTTATGTATGGATCCTTTTCGATATCCCAATGCTCCCATATTGACCATTTTTTAAATTCCTTCCCGTTTTTATCCATAACAACAATTCCATCACCAATAAGTGTATCCACCCCTGTTCCTCCAATTGTTGCCATGTCAATAATCTTTTCCGGCCTGTATAAAGAGTATATCTTCCCTTGTTCATCCATTCGTACTTCATGATGAATTCTTCTTATTCCATCATCCTGATTTTTATCCAGATCACATCTCCATAATGCATTACCTGTTAAATCAATTTCAGCAAAAGCAGTTCCTCCCACAAAGCCAATCTTCCCGCGCCGGATGGGCTTCTTCATCTCATTCAATATTTGTACTCTGCTTTTTGGTACATCATTAATCACATCCATTACAGGGGGACGCAACATTGCCAGAATGGTTCCCTGTGGAGTAAAATTGGCTACTCTGACTCCGATATCATCTGCCTGCCAGTACCAGCGTATGTCACCTTTCCCGTCAACCATTGCGATATACCCGGGTTTTCGTGCATAGCACAGCATTATCATCCCATCTCCCAAAGCAGATGCATCATGAGGCCTTTCTTCTTTTATCCAGTTAAATTTCAACCAGGGAGATTGTTCCCTGGTGTGAAAAGAATAAGTTTTGGAAAAAACAGGAAACAGTTTCCCAATTACAACAGTATAATTATAAGTGGTATTTGTTTCGAGCAATAATAAATGAACCTTATGGAAAATGTTTCTTTCAGAAGGTATAGTTATGTATTTTTCGGATGAACCCTCCTTCCAGTACTGAACAAAAACTGAAGCCGGATGTTTGAGTTTTATATTTATATCTTCCTGAAAAGCATAGTTCTTCGGAGAAGTAAGCTGAATACTTTCTATACTCACTTGCTTCCGTTTAAGCCACACTGAAAGAAGTATGCCAATAAAAACAACAGAACTTCCTATGAATATTTTCCAATACTTACTTTTCATTTAAACCATCCTTATTGTTAAATGAATGTAGAAAATCCGCAACCCGGAAGGCTGCGAATTTTCCATTCATTTGCTAATTTAAAAACATATATTTCTATTCTCTTATGGTAATCTGGTCAGATTTGCTTCTGTCATATGTACATTGTTCTGGGCTTCAACCAAAGGATAAGGAAGGTACCTCATGTTTGATTGAACAACAGGTGACATTCCCCTGCTTACCAGATAATTATTGCAAATTTCCTCATATTTCCCAAGGCGGATCAGATCAGGACGACGTTTATATTCAAACACCAGTTCATAACCCCTCTCATCAAGGATTTTTGCAGCCATTTCTTCTTTCGATCCGGGTGCCGGGAAAAGTGGATCTACTCCGTATTCAGGAGCTCCGGCCCTGCTTCTGATTTGGTTCAGATACTGTAATGCAGCACCCGGACCTGCCAATTCATTTTCTATTTCCGCTTTACAAAGGATTACATCAGATAACCTGAATACTGAAATGGTTCTGCCATCATAATATGTATTGGAAACCATTTCGTAAGAGTATTTCTTGGTGGCTACGTTAACAAGTAATTTTGTGGTATCATTGGGTGGAGTTGTTTCCCCCGGATCTGGCATCTTATAGAAAAATCCATGAGTAGTAGTTCCATCCCTTTGTGAATAACCCTCATAGTCGTAATAGAAAAATTGTTTTCTGGGATCTGCATCGTCATAATTCCTCCAGAAATACAGGGACACTGCATAGTATTGCCATCTGTGAGGTACCTCCGGATGATCCCTGGGTCCAAAGTGATTTGTGATTTCACCACCATTCTGATTGGCTTCATGCAGAATACAGAATATGAGCTCTTTGTCAAATTTATTATTATCGGACCATACATTCTTGAAATCAGGATTTAAACGATAAACCCCATTATTTGCAAGTTGCAATACCTGGTCAATATATATTTTAGCATTTGTATAATCATGTTTTCTCATATATACTTTTCCAAGAAGTGTTAAAGCAGCTCCCTTGGTTGCACGGGCTAAATCACTGCTACCCCATGTTTCGGGCAGGTTTGCAATCGCATATTTGCAATCTTCAATAATAAGGGAATCCACACTTTCAACGGATGAAAGAGGCATGTCAATAGTTTCAACCGGATTGATTACTTTGGTAAGAAGAGGTACCGGTCCCCATGCATCAGTGGCATCACGATATGCCAGGGCACGGCAAAAACGAGCCTGAGCCATTACTAGCTTCTTCTTATTTTCATCCATGGGAACATCCTCTATCTTTGAAAGTAGCATATTCGCATTGCTTATTACCTCAAACATATATCTCCAGTTATACTTAATGTACCGGTTATTGGCATCATAGGTAAAGTTACTCATTTGAGTAGGTGCTCCTGCTGCAGTTGAAAAACCCATATCGGTAGTATAATCCGTTGTCATTACAAAATAACCGTTGTAATACATCCATCCATCTCCCGGAAAAGGAGCCAGGTCAGCATAAACACCAATCAAAGCTGCCTCGATATCGCTTTCAGTGCTGTAGGCATTAGAACTTGTCAAATCACTGTACATTTCCGGCTCAAGCTTGGTACATCCTACTGAAAGAGCCAAAAATACAAGTAGAAAAGAAAAAATATTTTTCATTATTTTATGTTTTATCTTTTTCATAACCTTTTTCATTAAAAATCAATATTTACTCCAAACGTAAAAGTCCTCATTGAAGGATATGAGTTAAAATCAAGTCCGGCACCTGCGTTGGCGGTCTGGTTACCTGTACTAGCAGTTGACCGTCCGCTTCGGTGAGGAACCAGTGGGTCATTCTCATAACGTTTTGTATCAACTTCCGGGTCCCAACCAGTATATTTGGTAAATGTCAGCAGGTTTTCTGCAGAAAAGTAAAATCTGACTTTTACAACATTATCCCATGGAAGGGTATAACCAAGTGTTATGTCTCTTATTCGCAAAAATGAAGCATCTTCAATAAAATGATCATTGATGTATCCCCCATATTTTGAATAGAAAAATCCATTCCTTGGTAAATCAGTATCTGTATTATCAGGAGTCCAGCGATTCAAGGCTTCAGTTGTTCTTTTCCATTCAAGTGTCATCCTGGTCATATTCATTATTTTATTCCCTACTGACCCATAGAAGAAAATAGACAGATCAAGATTCTTATATGAGAAAGTGTTTGTCATCCCAAAAATAAATTTAGGATTGGCATCACCGATAATAGTCCGGTCATCTGAAGTAATTTTCCCGTCCGGAACTCCCTCTGGACCGGAAACATCAGCGAATTTAGGATCACCTGGCTTGGAGCTGGGTTGTGGTTCATATAACTCACCTGCCTGTAACACTCCAATGTATTTGTAGCCATACAAGCTGCCCAATGGTTGTCCTTCCTGAATAATTGCAAATTGCTCTTCCGAAACATTACCAACCGGTTTCCATGATGTAATATAAATGTCATCTGCCCGACCAAGATCAAGCACCTGGTTTCTGTTTACCGAGAAATTAAATCTTGTGTCCCATCTGAACTCACCAACAAAATTATTTGATGTTATGCTGAATTCGAATCCTTTATTTTCAATTTTCCCCATATTGCTTTGTCCCGAAGTAAAGCCGGAATAAGCAGGAAGGTCGATACGGATCAGCAAGTCATTTGTTTGCTTGTAATATGCATCCAGGGTAACAGAAAGGCGTGAATCAAAAAATCCCATATCCAGCCCACCATTAAACTGAGAGGTAGTTTCCCATTTCAGGGACGGGTTTTCAGGAGAACCCTGATTCATGTGAGTACCTCCCTGGTTTGTAATGCCATCAAAAGTTAGATGTGTATTTCTCATTAAAGCGTACGAGGCATAGTTTCCAATTTTGTCATTACCGGTTTTACCATATCCTAACCGCAATTTCAGGTTTGAGAAAACTCCCAGGTTTTGTATAAATGGTTCCTGACTTAACCTCCACGCAAATGATCCTGACGGGAACAAGCCCCAGCGATTTTCTTCACCAAACCTGGATGATCCATCAGTTCTCAAAGTGAAGGTTACTAAATATTTGTCATTAAATGAGTAGTTTAACCGGCCAAAATAGGATATAAGAATATTCTCATACTTATATGAAGATACACCGGTAATTATTGATGCAGCACCAATATTATTGTAGGAAAATAAATCTGTCGAGAAATTTTTGACATGATTTTCACGGCTTTCTCCTACAAATTTTTCATATGAATAACCTCCCATAACGCTAAAAGAATGTTTTTCTATGGTCTTGTCATAGGTAATCCAGGAATCCAGCAACTGATGAACCGTTCCGAAGTTTGATGTATTCGCAACACCATTATCTATTCCACCCTGGTAGGTCGATCTGGGCAGGTAAGTTCCGATGTTTCCATTATAAATCTCAACGCCGCCGTTTACCCTTGCCTTCAGACCTTTAATGGGTTCAATTTCGAGGTACATATTTCCATTAAAGACATGCTTCTTTAAATCATTTTCACGTGCTAATAGATTAGCTAAAGGATTATCTCCTTTTCCTCCGGGAGGACGGCCGAATGAACCATCCTCATTGTAAGGCGGAACGGTTGGATCATAGTTCAGCATGCTGTACAGGATATTTGAATTCAGGATATTACCTTCATACAATTGATAGTTGGAGGCTTCCTGATTGGCATAAATTGTAGCTCCGGCACGTATAAACTTCGTTACATCCTGATCTACATTTATTCGCCCCGAAACCCGGTTAAAGTCTGTGTTCTTTAAAATACCCTGCTGGCTAAAATAGCCAATGCTTGAAAGAACTCTGGTTTTTTCTGTTCCCCCGGTAAACTGTAATGTATGATTTTGAATATTACCTCCCCTGGAACTTTCTTTAATCCAGTCTGTATTTACATCAGATTGCAGTTGTGATTGGGTGTAAACACCATATTCAGAATTTTCCTGTCCGTCAATTTCCTTGAAAAGTTCGTTGGCAAGTAACATATAGGATTTACCATCTAACATATCAAAGGGGTTTTGCAGACTCTGAACACCAAAATAGCCATTGTATGAAATATGATTTTCTCCTTTTTTTCCTCTTTTGGTAGTAATCAGTACCACTCCATTGGCACCTCTTGAACCATAAATAGCTGTGGCTGAAGCATCTTTCAGTATTTGTATTGACTCGATATCATTCGGGTTTATACTTGTTCCCTGTTGCCTTGTTGGAAACCCATCAATAACATACAAAGGTTCGTTTGTACTGCTAATGGAGTTTGACCCCCGGATTCGAACTGAAACACTTCCGCCGGGAGCCCTGGAGTTCTGACTTACCAATACCCCGGCAGATTTTCCCTGCATTGCCTGAGCTGCATTGCTTACTGTTCCGGTTAATGTTAGTTCCTTATCTGACACTACAGATATTGCTCCCGTTAAATCACTCTTTTTCTGGTAACCATAACCAATAGCAACAACTTCATCCAATCCGATTGAAGCCTCAGTCATAGTTACATTTATTACACTTTTCCCATCAACCTGTATTTCCTGACTTTCATATCCTACAAATGAAAATTCGAGAACAGTTGAAGGGTCTGATACTTCGATGCTATAGTTACCATCAATATCAGATACAGAGCCTCTTTGAGTTCCCTTAATGAGAATATTTACTCCGGGAATTGTTTTTCCATCCTTGTCGGTAATTTTTCCCGTTACAACTCTTTGTTGTGCTACAGAGGATTTGGTAGTATTTGTTTTAAGGACATCCTTAGGCGAAAGAATAATCTGACGGCCCATTACAAGGTATCGTATATCCGTATCAGCAAAAATATCTGTAAGAATATTATTGATTTTTTTGTTGGTAACATCAATGTTTACTTTACGGTTCACATCCACAAGTTGATGATTATAGAGAAAGTAAAATTCACTTTGATTCTCTATTTTATCAAGCACCTGCTCCACCGTTACGTTGTTCATGGAAAGAGACAGCTTTGTGGTTTGTGAATAAGAGTCTTTGGCGAATACCTGTAAAATGCTGACTGCTAGTAGAAAAATGGATATCTTCATAATTCTTAAAAGTTTTATTAAAAAGCGGGTATGATTTTTCCCGCCTTTTAACTTAAAAAGGTTTTTTTTCATAATTTTACATGATTTTTGTAGGTTACTAATTAAACTTCGGGTTTAGAAATTAATCTGCTTTAATCCGGCAGGGAAGCAACCCCCATTGCTTTCCTGCTTTTTTTAGTAGTCATTCAGGTTTTTCTCATAGGCAAATGTTATTTAATAGATTTATATTTGTCATTTCTATTTTCTAAGGAATAGCTTAACTTTTCGTTTTGCAAAGGTTCCATCGGGATTCTTTTCCCTTTTACATATATAATAATCAACCGGAGTACTCAGCTTGAGTAACCTTAAGGTTTCAAATAGTGTCTCCTCCTCAAAAGTGGCATGGAAATGATATTCGTATAATTTCTTATCGGTAACCTCTATTTTAACATTGTAAAACCTTTCCATATTCTCAACCAGGCGCTCCAGCGGATCGTTTCGAAAAATCAGTTTACCATCTTTCCACGCAGTGTATTTATCATTATCCTGTTCTGTAAGTTTAATCGATTGAGTATTCTTATCAATTTTGGCGTGTTGGCCGGGTTCCATAGAAAAAAGTTTTCTGTATTCACCTTTGCTATTGATTTTTTCAATCTGAACCTTCCCTTTTTCAAGGGTAATCTCTTCTATTTCAGTATTGTCTTCATATGCCAGGACATTAAAAGACGTTCCAAGTGCTCTGACCTGGTATTTTTTTGTGTTCACAACAAAGCTTTTCTTAGGATTATGAGAAACATCGAAATACCCCTCGCCTGACAGAAATACCATTCTTTCCCTTCCGGTGAACCTGACCGGAAATTTCAGACTACTTCCACTATTCAGCCACCCCTTCGACCCATCCGGAAGGTCAAATTTTATTCTTGATCCCAGAGGAGCATAAATTTCCGTATAAACAGGCTTTTCAACAGAAGTGTCTCCCCGGATGGTCCATAAATTAAAAGCCAGTAAGAATAAAATAACTATAACAGAGGCATAGGATAAGACTTTATATACCTTCTTAATCACTGATTTTTTATTTTCTTCCCTGATTTCCTCCATGTGCAGTTGATAGTGAACTTTGTAAAAGGTATCATCCAGTAAGCCGTCAGGTACTCCTTCCTTATTTAAGTTTTTCCATTGCTGGTGAGCCTCACCGGTAATTTCTTTACTAAAACGAACCCCGGCAAACCATTGTTCTACAATTACTTTTTCTTCACCTGAACACTCTTTCTTATAATACTTGTCGAGTAAATCCTTACTAAAAGTAATGTTTTCTATATTTTCCTTGTGCATTTAATCTTAAATATGAAATTCTCAATAAAAAAATATACAAAAGAAGAATCCTTCATCGAAGGACCCTTCTTTTAACCCTAAAAATTAACCTGAAATAACATTAACTTAACTTTATATATATTAATATCCGGCAAAAGGTTTTTACACCCAAAAGAAAAGATAAACTATCTGTTTTAACAGAAGATGAAGCGCATCATAATATTAATTCCTTCGCCACCCCAAAGTTAAAATATTGGTAACAAGGATCAGGAACCTCATTTTTATTCCGACGCTGCTTAATTTAACTATTTTTGTGAGGCATTTCTTTGCGTCGGTATTTTAGTTCCTTACTAATTTACCCGGGGCTTTGCCCCGGGCTGAATTGTTAAAGCCTTTCAGGCTTAATTATTGCAAAATATCGGATAAAGATTTTCAGTAACTGAGTTCCGGTTTATAGGATACTCCACAGAAAGTTCAAGTGCCCCTTTTCTTTTAGAAAGAAGAACTGACCTTGTTAACAAGATCATTTTAATAAATATATTTACAGTCAGTTACAGATAGAAAATAAAAAACAAACTCAGAATGAAAGATGAAGATTTATATTTTTTTCGAAAATATTTTAATGCCAGGTTTAAATGGTTTTCCACTGTTTTCTTATTGATGTTTAATTTTACAGCTATCTCATCATTACTCAGACCTTCTTTCCGGCTTAATTCAAAAACCTGTTTTCGCTTTGGTGGAAGTTCATTAATAATCTTAATACTGATATTTTCGAGGTCATTAAATTCGGCAATGTAAGCAGGATCACTAGAGTAGAGTTCCGGGGTTTCTATCCATTTTTTAATGATGTTCCGGTCTTTTATCTTTTTTCTGAAATGTTTACGGATTAAATTTAAGGTAATGGTAAACAGATAACTGTTAAATGAAAGTTCTTCATTAATATCTTTTCTTTTTTTCCATATCGTAATGAAAAGCTCCTGAAGGAGGTCTTTTACGTCTTCCTCAGTATCCAGGTGTTTACTAATGAAATTATAGGCTTTTGCGCTGTACTTTTGGTACAATTCATTAAATGCAAAAATATCATTTTTGTGCAATCTTCGTACAAGATGTGCATCATCTGATATTTTGTTTGTTCCATCCATAAACAGACCGGGAGTTAATATAGTTTCTTCCTTAAATTAATTACTGCAAATCACCGGGAAAAAGAGTAAGCAAATTTAGAATAAACAGAGACAGTTTACTATTTTTATTGAAAAAATTAAATCGGATCTTAGTATTTTTCTCCTGTAAAGATATCAAATTCCCTTAAAGGGAGTTTTCTTCAAATAGAATCTAAAATCCTTGATCCTGCCATTGGGTGAGTCCTGCCGGGGTAGATATTCCAGTCCTGCAACGGCTTGTGTCTCGCCAATGTCAATCACCAGATAATGAGGGTGTTTTGGTGCACTGTTCATCCATTCGGTATGCCAGAAAGTAGTGGGTTGCAGGTCAAATACATTGGTAGCATTTCCATCGTTTCCTTCCAACTCTTCACTGTCTGCAAATAGTACTTTCCATTTTTTACGGGATAGTTTTTTCCCCTGTTCATTGAGTAAATAAATCTCTGCCATGGTAGCAAAGGGGTCATCTCTCTGGGAACTGAGAATTTCAAAACAAAAATACCGGGCCTCTGTTTTTGTAAAATGTATGGCTTGTAGTTCTTTACCGGGTTTATATGTCATTTCAAACAATGGTCTTTCATTTGACAGATCCAGTTTTTGTGTCTTTGTGTGGTGTATCACAACTTTGGGAACATGTAAAACATTCAATACCGGTTGTTTCAACCCTTTTACAACTTGTTTTTCCGGACCGGAAATATCCAGGATTATGATTTCATTATCTCCTTCTTTCAGCCAGGGTCCCGGCAGGTACATGGTCTGCGTAGGTCCGATGTTCCAGAAACGGCCCAGTCCTTTTCCGTTAACCCATACCAGCCCCTTGCCCCATGAACTGACATCCAGAAAACAGTCTCCGGTTTTTTCAACATTAAAAGTACCTCTGTAGAATGACGGAAGATCTCTGCTTTTATTTTCTTTTGAAAAACCAAGCCCGGCAGGAAATGTATCGGAACTCAGAGGTATCGTATAAACTAACCAGTTTTTCAGTTCTTCAACCGGTGTGCCATTCTCCAGTAACTCCACTTTTTTTGTGATCCCTTTTCTGTCGTGAATGTAACCGCCATAATTTACACGTCCCATGGCTTCAATAAAAATATCCAGTACAGCTTCTTTGGAATGGGGAGGAAGCTGAATTGTGTTGTTTGTTTTTCGCCGGTCAATGATTCCTGTCTTTTTACCATCCAGCATGATCACAGCAAAATCATGGACCTCATCGATACGAAGATCCAAGGCAGTTGCCGAAGGCTTTAGCTTAGTACGGTAATTGATGCATCCGTAGGCCTGATCATATAATTCCATATTTTTGGGTGATTCGTCTGTTTTCGCCTCCGGAAGATTGTCAAAAACAGGTGCAATTTCAGTTAATTCGAAAGCAGGAATACTGATCACCGGATTTTTCTCCGGGATATCCGGAAGTACTTCTCCCGGTTGTAAATAGTTGGAGAATAACTCCCTTATCGCTTCAAATTTCGAAGTTTCCCATCCAGCTTCACTGATGGGGGCATCGTAATCATAACTTGAGCATTGAGGAAGGAAAGGCGGGGCGTTTGCTCCGGACCAGAGTCCGAAAGAAGTACCTCCGTGTGCCATGTAAATACTGAATGAGGCATCGTGATCCAGCATCCATTTCAGTTCTTCAACAATTTTTTCTGAATTGCCTGTATGGTGTGGTTTTCCCCAGGAATCGAACCATCCCGGATAATATTCTCCACACATGAGCGGACCCTTTTTCTGGAGTTTCCGGAGCGCTGCAAAGGCCGGTTCCGGATTACCTCCAAAATTAACCACACTAAAAAGATCACTCCGTTTGTCATTTTTCATTTGTGAGGGGCCATCACATGCAAAAAGAGGTACTTCGAAACCGGCTTCCAGAAGATAATCACGGACTTCTCCGATATACAGGGTGTCACTCCCATAGCTGCCGTACTCATTTTCCACTTGTACCATCAGAATGGGGCCTCCGTTTGTAATTTGGAGGGGAGCCAGTTGTTTTCCAACTTCCATCAGATATTTTTTTGCTCTTTCCAGGTAATACGGATCCCGGGTGCGTAGTTTCAGGTCTTCTTTTTTTAACAGCCACCATGGGAAGCCTCCGAATTCCCATTCAGCACAGGAATATGGACCCGGTCTTAAAATTACATACAAACCTTCTTCCTGTGCAATCCGGCAAAACTTTGCCACATCCCGGTTTCCTGAGAAATTAAAATCATCCGGACGTTCCTCATGGGCATTCCAGAACATGTATGCACATACGGTATTTAATCCCATTGCTTTTGCCATTTTCAGCCGGTGTCTCCAGTATTGTTCAGGGATACGCATGAAATGCATTTCTCCGGAGCGAATTACATAGGGCTGATCGTTCAGGAGAAAACTTTCATCACCAATCGTAAAAGTTTCATGTTTGGGCGATTTACAGGAAAACATACCAAGAATGGTAAGTACAACTACTACAGAAAGGATTCTTTTTGTCATTTTAAGGGGTATTAATGTAGATTTAGATTTTTATTTTCATTGTTGTTCTAATAATTTTTACAATATTCTTTTAGCCTGAATCCATCGGGATGGTGAATTTGCCGCTTATTGCTTAATTTTATAGTTATCTGTCCTGAAAGCAGAAGCCGGTAATCCTGCCTTATTGAATAAATTAGGCTCGGCAACATCGGTAAAGGCAAAACGTACGGCCACCGGAGATTTTACTTCTTTACTTGAAACTTCAATGGAATTTCCTTTAATAACGGCTTTTGCCGGATGAAAAACTTTGTCTTCACCGGCAACAGTAAAATCTGTGAGTTCTTTCCCTTTTTTCATTAAACCGGTTTCGGCATACTTAAAATGAATAATGGCTTTTCTCCCCTGAACTTCCATCGATTTGTAAATAGGTCCGCTAAATACCAGATCCTTTACCCCGTAAGTTTTTGCAAGTGCCCACAAAGCCAGTCTGTGCCCTACATCCTGTTTGTTTTTAGGATGAATGTCCTTCAGGTTTCCAATGTCATTGATAACAGCCATTCCGGTTTTGGGAACTTTCAGGGTGTTAAGCTGTGCATCTCTTACAATGGCTGCATTTACATTATTTCCGCGGTAGTCAAACGGGGCAATCTGTACATAATAAAATGGAAAATCTTTTTTCCATTCTTCCCGCCATGAACGGATAAGTAAAGGAAAGGATTTATAATAAGACATGGCATTTGCTGTATTTGATTCACCCTGGTACCATATTACCCCTGCAATGTTATGTTTTACAATAGGATGGATCATGGAATTATATGTCGCACCCGGATCGGAAGGCCACCATTTAAATGGTTTGTCCATAACAATCTGAGCTGCTTTTTTAAGATCAGGATCATTTTCTATCCTTTGCTTTTCAATCCAGACTTCCACCGGAGTTCCACCCCAGTTGGAGTAGATCAGTCCAACCGGAACATCAAGCTTCTGGTGAAGTTCACGGCCAAAAAAGTAACCCACTGAACTGAATTTCTTAAAACTCGCTGGTGTACATTCCGTCCAGTATCCGGGAGTATCATCCTGTGGATTATCAGATTTGTGCCTGGGGATCATAAAGAAACGAATACCAGGGTAGTTGGCGTTTGCAATTTCTTCCTCAGCATTTACCAAACCATTTACAGGGGTTCTTTCCATGTTGGATTGACCGGAGCAGATCCAGACTTCACCCACCAATACATTTTTCAGTGTAATGGTTTCATGACCAATGATGCTTATTTTGTACGGACCCCCGGCTTCTGGGGTAGGGAGTTGCAGGGACCAGACACCCTGATATGCCACAGTGCTTACCGTATCGTTATTCCATGAGCCGGTAACTTTAATTGTTTCACTTGCATTGCTTGTCCATCCCCAGATGGTAGATTCTGATGATTGTTGCAAAACCATGTTATCCGAAAGAACCGAGGGGAGCCAAAAGGTGGCAAAAATACTTTTAACAAAAAGAAAGAAAATAACAGAGAGAAGGCTTGGTTTTTTCATAGTTGAATAATTAAAATATTACATATTAAGGAAGATAGGTTTGTATTTAATTGAAATTTGGTTGCAATTGCAAAACCGGGATCAGTTTTCATCATTTCCTTAACAAAAGTATTCTATGTTCTTAAGAAAAGCAAATAGATTACAGAGATTGTCAGGGCCGGATATTAAATGAAATGCCCGGCAAAAGAGATATGTCATACAACAGCAATACCACGCGAAACATTTGCGCGGTAGCGGGATAGTTCCAGTCAGAGGGTGACTTGGAGTCACCTCCTGACTTGTAGCCTGCGCACGGGCCGTACCTCCCCGTCCGTCCATTTTATAAGTACAATAAAAAGGAAACTTTCGTACATGGACGTCCACCCCTCCTTGAAAAAAGGAGGGGAATTCTTACGTATATGATTAGGCAAAATTCTTCTCCCAGCCCTGTAAGGGCATTTTAATTTAGCCCCGACTTGAAAGTCGGGGTTATATGATCAAACACGAAAAACCCGGCGCAACGAGATGTCCGGCAAAAGAATTATGCTTTGCAGCGCCGGAATGGAAAAATTTTTCA
>JANTGF010000099.1 GCA_024763075.1 Bacteroidales bacterium
GTCCGCTATCTGCGTTACTCTTGTCTGAAAAACCAGTCATTTACAAAAGTAAACTCCTGATTTTTAAGACTTCGAAAGTCTTGATAGCGAACATTCTTAACTAAACACCGACTTTATGGACGGACTAAATAGTGTTTGACTTAAAGTATGATATTAGCGTTACTATTTGTCATTTCGAAGCTTGCCTACCGGCAGGCAGGGAAGTATGACTGAGAAATCTCAGAATTAATACAGATTTCTCACCATCGTACCTCAGGTTCGAAATGACAGGTTAAATATGAATTGACAGTATTGTGTTTTTCAATAAGCCTCAGGGTTAGATTACCACATTATAATCACAGACAAGCCTTGCCGGGTTCAAAAAATCCGGTAAGGCTATATTGTTAAACTATATTGTAAAGTGAAATGTCTCATCGGTTCAGCCTTCAAAGGGCGCAGGGAATACCATCTGTTGGTAAGGTTATCAATGATAAAGGCAACTTTATGAATGCTGAGGAAAGAATAACTTAATCTTGAATCAAAAATGAAATTCCCGTTATTATGATTTTCATAATAATTCCGGTATAACACCGCCTGAATTGTACCACCGGCAGAGGTTGTTGCATCTTCAAAATCGAAAATGGCTTTATCAAGATTTTCAATTTTGCTGAAATATTTAGCACTGAAACCCAGCGAAAATCCTTTAAAATCAAACTCAAGGTCTGCTTTTACCGTATGGAGAAACCGGTATTTTAATATTCCCTTTGAAGGGTCAACACTCGTTGTATTATAACTAAAATCAGCATTCCCGCCGGGATTGTAATCGTGTGCAAAAACCAGATCGGGATCAAGGGTAACAGGATTTACATAGGTGTATCCGAGCAAAGAATAAATCTGAAAATCCTTTGATATTTTTGCCTGGCCGTTTAGTGAAACATCAACTCCGGTAATCCTTGATTTTCCGGTGTTTACAAATTTAAAACCCGCAAGAGCAAAAGTATAATCCGGATCCCAGAAGCCAAACAAATATTCAATGGTATTATTGTACTCCTGATAAAAGTATGCAATGTCAAGGTAGCCGTAATACTTACTTAATTTAATCCCCTGTTTTATTCCAACTTCGGCATTCCAGCTTGTTTCAGGTTTTAAATCGGGATTATTAAATACCCCGAAGCTACCCACAGTAGTTCTGATAAAGCGTTCTGTGATGGTTGGGAATCTATATCCCTGGCCCAGGGAAGTTCTTAAGTAAGTTTCCTGTCCGAGTTTCAGGATGGCCCCGAATCGGAAGACTGGCTGAATATCACGGATGCTGTCATTCAGAACAAAATGTTCTACCCTCACCCCCCCGGATAAAGTAAGTGAATTTGCAAGTACTTTTTCCAGTTCCAAATACATCGATAAGTTCCACAAATAGTTTTTGGCAGAGCCCGATGCGGCATACATATTTGCATTGCTATGTGTATAGCTGCTGGAGATACCCCCGACAAAATCAAGTTTCCCCAGGTTGATAAAGCTCTTGGAAAACTGATACTGGTTAAAAACCATAAAAACCTTGTTGGACTGATTATTGATCATGTCATTATCCGACACAAAAATCCTGTTCAGGATCTGATGCTTCATGCCCAGCCCGGAATAAAAATCAACAAAGGGATCCAGGTAAAAAGTCAGGTGATCGCCCATCAGTACAGCCCCGGGATAGGCACGATAGAAATAGGTTGTATCATCAAGCCATGCAAGGGCTTTACTTGTTTTGGCAAACATAAAATTACCATTAAGCCCATAGTTCAATCCTTTAATTTTCTCCGATCTGTGCCTGACATTAAAGTTGAACCTGGCCTTCTTATTCACCATATCCGAATCTTCTATATTACTTGAATCCACAACCAGCGGACCAGGTTTCGGTGCGCCAATGGGATTCCCTTCCCGTATGATAAATCCGCCCAACACCAAATCAGTATGACCATCATTTACCTTCCGGGAATGTTGAAAACTCGCACCTGCAGTATAGTTCATCCCCGGCCACCATTTAGCCGCCGGTGCTGAAGGTTTGTCATAAAATCCACCAAAGGCTTTAACTTTGGTAACAGGTTTATCACCAGGGTAATCAGAACGTACATAAATGGCACCACTTAAAGCAGCGGAACCTGACAAAACAGAAGATGCTCCTTTTACTACTTCAATCTGTTTTATACTTTCAACGGGGATCAGAGACCAGTCAGGTTTGCCATTATCGCCCGACATAACCGGCATGTCATCTATAAAAACAGCCACCTTACTACCTACCCCAAAAGTAAAGCCACTGCCACCTCTAATTTGTGGTTCCTCATCCAGAATGGTAAGTCCGGGTGTTAAATTTAAAGCCGTTTCAACAGATGTGGTATTTCTCGCCTCAATCAGCCTTGATTTCAGAACTTCAATTGAAACTGTCTGCTCCTCCGGCCTTTTATCAAATTTGCCGGTTTTAATAATTACATCTTTAAACTGATTACTGAAAATTTCCATTGATACATCAACATGTACCACAGAATCTTTAACAATTTTCACTTCCCTTTCAATAGTTTTCATTCCGGTAAAAGAAAATACCAGTACAACTTTCCCGGCATTTGTCTTTAATTGATAATACCCGTTAAAATCACTTACGGCACCCACCAGTTTATCATTTTTCAGATAGATATTAGCACCGGGTAAAGATTTTTTTGTCTCCTTGTCCATGATCCTGCCGGAGACCCATCCTGCTTCCTGCGAAAAGGAAGCTGCATAAAGAAATAAAAATGCAACTGACAGAAAAAACTTTAAAGTTTTAACTTTTTTAGCTAACATATTTTAAGGGATAAAAAAACTAATTCACAAAAACTTTCCGCGTATAATATTTGTTTCCATGAACTAATCTTACGATGTAAATTCCTTTTGATTTTCCGGGATTAACCTGAAGATTAACATTCGACCAGATGGTTTTATTGTAAACCTGCCGGCCAAGAATATCGCTGACCATAAGCCTATATTCGGTTTGGGAGCGTCCCTCCATCCGGATATTTATCATTCCGCCGGAAGTAAAAACAACCAGTTTATTCAGGTCTTCTGCTTCTTTAACAGATGTGCTGTTGTTATAAATAAGCTCAAGATCATCAAACCATGCTTCGCTGCTATCAAGTGCTGATGTGCCATTTCCGGATGTTAAAATAGTAATCTGATATTCGGGGTTCCCCTCCTGAAGATATTCGAAAGGTACGGAAAACCTTGTCCATTCCTTTACCGTATCCCCGGGTAGATTGAACTCAGCCTTGCCAATAAGGTTTGCTGTATCTGCAGAGTTGCCAGGCCGCTTGTACTCTCCTACATGAAGGTCCACTATGGCCGTTCCAAAGTCGCCACTGGCAGGGTTGGCTTTATACCATCCGACCAGGCTATCCGGTCGTCCTGTCAAAACCGTATGCCATTTTGCATCATCGGTAACTGTATAAACGTATGCTTTACTACGATCCATATCCGCGTGTACACGCCCGTTTGTAAGAGTTCCTGCCGCAACAAAACCGAAGACTTCTATGTTAGTTAAATAAACGGAAAAATCACCGGAATGTGCATCGGTTGACTTAGCCCAGACAACCGGGGCAACTATATTGAGATTATCCGCATCGGAAGTTTTTATGGAACTCCAGTTTACCGGCTCCATCAAATCAGCCCCCAGACCTACCTCTTCCCAGTCTTCAAAACCTCCATTTTCAAATTGTTCCTGGGAATATGCCATAACAACTAAAAATGAAAGGCCAAATATAAAAAGTAAACGAATTTTCATAATTAAGTATTTAAAATTTTCGGACTATAAAAGTACAAAAAAAAATAAACATCGATTTTTATACTAACCTGAGTTCAGGATCAGAAATAGAATATCCCGGGTTCAGGTTGACAGTTTCTTTGAAAACTCAATAAAGAAATCAATGGCTTTGGGATTTCTGACAGCATCTCTGTTGATTACTTTTTCAGGATCAGTACCCTGAAGGATACGTTTGACCGGGGTTTCCATTTTCTTTCCGCTAATGGTATAAGGCACCTCTTCAATCCTGATAATTTCATCGGGAACATGCCGGGGTGTATATTCTTTTCTTATAATCAATTTTATTTTATTTTTTATTTCCTGACTCAGTTCAAATCCGGGTTTCAATACAACAAACAGAGGCATAAAAGAGTCCGAAGCATTTCTATTCACAAACACTATCAGGCTGTCCTGAATTTCAGGCAGTTTATCCAATGCCCTGTATATTTCACTCGTTCCAATTCGTACTCCACCCCTGTTCAGGGTTGAGTCGGAACGACCGTAAATGATTACTCCCTTATGTGGAGTTATTTTTGTCCAGTCGCCATGACGCCACACTCCCGGAAACATTTCAAAATAGCTTTCCCTGTATCTTTTATAGGCCGGGTCGTTCCAGAAAAATACGGGCATGGATGGCATGGGTTTCGTAATTACCATTTCTCCCACCTCATCATAAACCTCTTCCCCGTTTTCATCATAAGCTTCCAGCTTACAACCCAGGGCCCGGCATTGAATTTCGCCGGAATAAACCGGCCATAGCGGATTTCCCCCAACAAATGCGCTGCAAACATCGGTACCCCCACTCATGGATACCAGCCAGAGATCTCTTTTTACTTCCCGGCTGATCCATGCAAAGCTTTCGGGAGGCAAAGGGGAACCGGTAGAACTAAGAGAACGCAGATTTGTAAGGTTAAAGTCCCGTCCCGGATGCGTACCAAATTTCATATTTGCCTGGATAAAAGCCGCACTGGTCCCAAAATGATGGATAGGAACTTCTTCGGCAAATTTCCAAAGTACATTCATGTCGGGCCATCCCGGACTTCCCTCATACAAAACCAGTACTCCCCCGACCAGCAAGGAAGCCTGAATGTAATTCCACATCATCCAACCGGTAGTTGTGTACCAAAAACAGTGATCTCCCGGTTTGATATCGTTATGGAAAGTAAGGTATTTCAGATTCTCCAGTAAAATTCCCCCATGACTATGGACAATAGGTTTAGGAAGGCCTGTAGTACCGGAAGAATACAAAACCCAGATGGGATGTTCAAACGGAACCGGTTCAAAAACAAGCTCTTTTTCATGATCCGAAATTGTATCTTTCCACAGAATTGCATGAGGAAGGATTATTTCAACTTCCTTGTATCCAACCTGAGGAACAATAACCAGCTTTTCCAACTTACCCAGGGACTCACTTATTAATTTTACTTCAGAAAGCCGGTTAAATTCTTTACCTCCGTAGAAGTATCCATCCACGGCAATCAGAACCTTTGGCTGAATCTGGGAAAACCGGTCAATTACTGCTTTTGTTCCAAAATCGGGAGAACAGGCAGACCAGATGGCTCCCAAAGAATTCACAGCCAGAAACGCAATACTGGCTTCAGGAATATTTGAAATAAAGGCTGCAACCCGGTCACCCTTCTGTACACCGGCTTCATTCAGGTATTTCCGGAATGCGGCTACCTTCCATTCCAGTTCCTGCCAGCTAATGCGACCCTTCTTTCCGGCCTCCGACTGATAGATAATGGCCGGATGTTGGTCTGTTTTATTTCGAAAAATATGCTCTGCATAATTCAGGCTAGCCCCCTCAAACCAACGTGTATATGGCATTGGATCATCAGACATTACGCTTTTATATGGGGTATATGATTTTACCTGAAAATATCCCCGGACAGATTCCCAGAAAGCCGCCGGATGGTCTGTTGACCATTGCCATAATGTTTGATAGTCATCAAATTCCAGATCTTTATTTAATTTTAGCCACTTCATATAAGCAGCCAGATTCGAATGTTCTATCATGGAAGGTGATGGTTCCCAAATTTTGTCCGGTGAACTATTCATATTATTCTTCTTTTATTTTTTCTTTTCCCAACCGGAAAATTCATATTCCAGGCCTTTATAGTTTATCAGGAAAGCTTTGAAAGAACCCACCCAGAGATCAACCTTGATCTTCACCGGAATATTATTCATGTCATCCGAAAACCATACGGTCATATCTTCTTCTGTTTTAAATGCACGTCCTACCTCGGTAACCGGGTTAAACTTCAGGCATCTAACCTTCTCTCCCTTAATTTTAATGGTTTCCTTTCCCATGTACCTGACTTTCAAATCCCAGATTTCATCGGTAAAGTATGTCCTTATAATGATCAGATCACCCGTTTTCAGATCAGGGGTGATGTAATTTTTTCGCAGTTCATAAAATCCGGATAAAATATCCAGAATATTCTTATCCACGACTTTTGTTCCTGATTTCTGACTGTGGATGATACTGGAATCCTGTCTGGATGAATGGTCGAAAGTAACAACATTGTAATCTCTGAAATTTCCTTCCCTGATATTCCGGATGGCTTTTACCGGAAGCCCGGTCAGGGTATCCAGATAACACTCATAAACATCCAGAATTTTATATATCACATTGGGCAGCCCGATACTTCTGGCCGATGCAAATATATGGTAGTTATTTGTGATTGGGTCATAGTCAAATTTTATTTTAGCCATCCCGGAATTCACAAAACTATAAACAATTACGTACTCCAGTTCTTCTCCAACATAGGCAGGAATCTCCCTTGGTTTCTTCTGTCCTGATGCCAGCAAAGAAAGATGGATCAATAAAAAAAAAGTTATGTATTTTACAGTTTTCAATGGCTGCAACTTATGAACGTATGTTTTTTAAGGATTTCCTTCGTAAATACAATTTTAGCAATCATTTATTAGTTTTAAACGAAGCTCCCAGGATTTTATTTTTTGGGGTGGTGGCAATAAAGTCCTTGAGATAGTAAGGTTCAAAATAAGCTACATCTTCGAATTTTTTTTGCAGATAAGATTCGTAAGCCGGAGAGATCATAAATCCGGAAGAATTATTAAAACCAGGGATAAACCGTGCATTTTTATGTTTGATGGTGTCTCTGCATTTTTCAGCACCACTTCCGAAAAAGTAAACCGGTTTCCTGTCAAGGAATGTTTTAAATGAACCTTCTTCGATGATTTCAGCTGAAATATCCCGGATGGTATTTAATTGTCCGTCAAAAAGGGAGGTATAAACTTCCATCCGGCGGGCATCAATCATTGGAGAAAGATAAAAATCCTCTTTCAAATCCAGGGATGCATATTCCGGGTCATGGGCCAGTCCCCATGCCATGGTTTTCAGCGTATTTACAGCGATCAGGGGTTTCCCGGTTCCATATGCCAGACCTTTTGCAGTGGAAACGCCAATTCTCAGACCGGTATAAGATCCGGGACCCATACTCACTGAGATTGCATCCATGTCCGGAGCTTTTAAACCGGTTTCTTCAAATAGCTCCTTAATAAAGACCGTAATCAGGGCTGCATGTGACTTATCCACATAGCTCTCACGGATTGCCAGCAACCGTTTATTTTCGGAAATTGCCACAGAGCAGGTAGGTGAAGCAGTTTCAATATGTAAAATATTTATCATCTTTGGCTGATTAATTTTCACAGTTCAATATTAAGAAATAAAATTTGCATTCTGGGTCATGCATTGCACAAAACAGAATGCGGACGGTAGGATGCAACTCTCCCTGGCTATACTATTGTCAAGTCAAATTTAATCTGTCATTTCGAACCTGAGGCACGATGGTGAGAAACCTCCTTTAATTCAAAGATTTCTCAGTCATACTTCCCTGCCTGCCTTTAGGCAAGCTTCGAAATGACAAATAGTAACGTCATAATATAATTGACTTAACACTACAGAGAACAATGAAGTTATGGTTTGATATCCAGGCTTCAGGTTGGAAATAAAAAATTTCTATAATCAGTCAAAGGATGACTTTGATTCATCCTCTTACTCTCTTAAATTAATGGATTATTTCTTTTTCTTTTTACTGAAAAGGTCTTTTTTAGAGACGACCTCAACCAGTGTACTGTCATTCAATTTTTTGGAAACAGCGCTGTAAGGAGCAATAATCACCTTGTCCTTTTCATCTACTCCTTCAATCACCTCAATGTAGTTATTATCCTGGATACCTGTTTTTACCTCTCTTTGCAGAGCCATTGTTTCATCATCACTTAAAATAAAAACAACTTCTTTGTCAACGTCCTTATTATCCGTAATCAGGCCGTCTTCTTCACCCTCTTTTTCCAGGGTATCCGCACGGGTTGTTACTGCCTGTATGGGGACAGACAATACATTGTACCTTGTTTCTGTCTGGATATCAACGGTTGCTGACATACCGGGTCTGAAAGGACTGGAATTTGATTCCTGGATCAGGTCCAGATACGACTCCTTAAGCAACAGGATTTTTACATTAAAGCTGGTTACCTGGTCAACAGAAACACCACTGGTGGTTGCTGAATTTGCAATTTCCGTAACTACTCCTTTAAATTTATGATCCATATATGCATCCACTTCAACAATGGCAGTATCTCCGTAACTTACTCTAACCACGTCATTCTCATTTATTTCAACGACCACCTCCATTATATTTAAATCAGCTATCCTCATCATTTCCGTACCGGTCATTAATGCAGTACCTACTACTCTTTCCCCCTGCTCAACAGAAAGGCCGTAAATTATTCCGTCAATAGGTGCATAAAGTGTTGTTTTCACCAGATTTTCTTCAGCCTCACTTAAAGAGGCTTCCGCACTCTTAACAGATGCCCGTGCCGAGGCAACATCTGCGGCTGCCATTTTAAAAGTTGCTTCCGCCTGTTCGTAATCTGATTGCGAAATGGTTTTTTGTTTCCACAAGGTTTCACTTCTTTGAAAAGAAAGTTTGGCCTGAGTCAGGTTTGCTTCGGTCTGGGTAAGCCTTGCTTTGGCTGAATTCAAAGCTGCTTCAGCCCGGGCCTTGGCTGAAATGTAAGTATCGGGTTTGATTTTGGCCAGCAGCGTACCTGCTGTAACACTCTGTCCCTCTTTCACATACAGACCCACAACTTCTCCTGAAACATCCGGAGAAATCTTAACTTCTTTTTCAGGGTGAATTTTGCCGTTACCGTTTATGGTTTCAACAATCTTTCTCTTTTTCCCCTGTTCAACGGCTACTTTTACAGTTTCAGCCTTTCCAAACCAACCTTTTCGTTTTCCAATAAAAGCTACCACTATAAGCAGGACTGCCAGAACTAAAAAGATCTTTAATATTTTACTTGTATTCATATTTTATTTGGTAATAGTTATTTTAAAACGATTGGATTTCCTCTGTAAAACTCCAGTACATTAACCCTGAAAATATATGTGTATTTCGATTGCAACAATTCTGACTGTGCCTGAGTGAGCTGATTTTTTGAAGTATTGTAATCAACAGAATTTACCATTCCCACATTGTATTTCTGCTCTGTATAACGGAACGATTCAGTCATGGAAATTACTGCATTCTGACTGGCCTTGTATTTCTTCATGGCAGCCACTGCATCAGCGTATGACTGTTGTATTTCCTTATAAAGAATGTTTTGTGTATTCCTCAGTTCAAGCTGATAATTTTCAATATTCAGTCTGGCATTTTTCACATTGGTATTTACCATCCATCCGTTAAATACCGGGATGGAAAGTCCCAGTCCGACACCCCAGTTACGGTTATCCCAAATCTGATCCCAGTAAGGATAATCTTCTTCAATGATTCCACCTCCAGGATCTAAAGAAATTTTTCTCCTGGTATCAGAAAACAAAGTATTATAATTGCCATTCAGCATCAAACGTGGTGAACGGGCTCCTTTGGCAACCCTCAGGTCCATTTCCGAACTCTCCAAACGATACTTTGCACCTCTAACCTCCGGTCTGAAATTCAGGGCATCACTAAAAATAGTTTCTATCGGAGGGATGATATAGTTTGTGTCCAGCAGATTATCAAGATTGGGCACGGCAATGTCAAAATTTTCAAGGGAATCGAGATCAAGCATCTGAGTCAATGTAAGGTAGGAGATATGCAACCGGTTTGAGGCTTCAATTACCTGCATTTCTTCTCTTGAAACCTGTGCTTTGATTTCCAGAAGATTTCCTTCAGGCAGGTTCCCGACATCCACCAGTGATTTTGTCCTGTCAACCTGTAAATTGGAAACTTCCAGCTGGCTTTCGGCAACCTGAAGCAGCTCTTTGTTAAGCAAAATCTGTAAATATGCCAGCGCAATATTCACTGCTATATCATTTTTCAGCCTTTCCACATCTTCAATACTGGCCATTAAGGCATATTTGTTCTTTTTAATGGTATTAGACTGTTGCAGGCCATTGAACAGTGTCATTCCGGAGCTTATTCCAAAGCTTTGGGAATTCTGATCCTGATTCTTGTACAGATAAGTGGATTGGTCAAGCACCCTACCTGTCGCATACATATAAGATGTGTTCATATTCAGGTTTGGTGCAATCTGAATTTTGGATTGTTTATAAGTATTTTCATTGAACTTTGTGTTCAGTACCTGTTGCTTTACCTGAATATTGTTCTCATGTGCATAATTTACGCACTCTTCCAGGGTCCAGATTTTTTTTCCCTGACTAAAAGCTGCAAATGAAAGAAAGAAGAGTAAAATACTGAAAAAGAATGATTTATGTCCCATTTGAATTTACCAGATTTAATGATCAAATAAAATAGTTTTTCAAAATCATAAAATTACAAATATGATGAATAATGTACTTTTTATGAAATGAATAAAAACGAATTAATAATTCAATTAAACAACCATCCGGCATTAATACCGACAGTAGGTTCCGATTCTATATATGATGGGGTTAGGGGGAACAATAAATCGGTTTCCAAAAGTACAATTTTAATTCATGAAACAAAAAAAAAGAATAAATATCTTTTATTGAAAAGACTTTTATAATTTTCGGAGCTGAATTCTATTACAAAATTATATGGATCAATTTTATCTGGAGGGTATAGGACCTGTTTATCTTCGAAGAAGCAATAAAGCCAAACGGGTTATAATCCGTATTAAATCTGCAAATGAAATTGTTATTGTGGTTCCTTCCAGGGTGCCGCTAAAAACTGGAAAGAGGTTTGCCGTTCAGAAAAAAGAATGGATCCGAAAACACCTTGAAAAATTTAAAATAAAGGAGAAGTCATCAAGGATATTTGATGAACAAACTGTTTTCAATACCAGATGGCATCAACTGGAGATCAGCAGTGATACCAGGGAGAATGTCGGGATACATATCAATCAGGAAAAGGTAAAGATTATTTATCCTTCTCATCTGAAAGTGGACCAGCCGGGGATTCAGGAAGCAATTAAGTACGGCATTACCGAGACCCTTAGAATGGAAGCAAAGGAATACATTCCGGGACGGCTCAATGAGCTGGCTGAGAGATATGGTTTTCAATTTGGGAAACTCCGTGTAAAAAATCAGAAAACCTTGTGGGGAAGTTGTTCATCAGTAAATAATATCAATATTAATATTCATGTTATGCGCTTGCCGCAACACCTGCTGGATTACATTCTGGTTCATGAACTCGCGCATACTGTGTATAAGAATCATTCCCTTCATTTCTGGAGAGCGGTGGATCAGTGTCTGGGGAGTGGGAAAGCCCTTGCCACGGAGCTTCGGAATTACCGGATTGAGTTGTGAGACTACCAGGAGGATACACAAGTTTAACTCCCGACCGGACTCTTAAAAATTCGTATAGAAATACGGCGCCACAAAGCATTATTCTTCTGTCAGGCATTTCATTGCGCCGGTTGTATGCGATTGATCATATAATCCCCGACTTGAAAGTCGGGGCTACAATAAGATGCCCTTTCAGGGCGGAATACTGCGTATTTTTTCCTAATACAGGTAAAAAAATTCATCTGGATTCATAACTTTAAAATTCCGGCGCTGCATTGCTTTATTTCTTTGCCGGGCATTTCATTGCGCCGGATTTTCGTGGTTGATCATTTAACCCCGACTTTCACGTCAGGGCTAAATTAAAGTGCCCTTTCAGGGCAGGGATAAGAATATTCCCAAATTATATACGCCAACGCTACCGCGCGAATCCTTCGCGTGGTAGCGTTCTACATACTACACGCTGGATTGTCAAGGGACGAATCCGGGTGTTACAACTGAAAAACTTTACCATTCCGGCGCTACAAAGCATAATTCTTCTGTCAGGCATCTCATTGCGCCGGTCATTCGTTTTTGATCATATACCCCCGGGGTTTCGCCCCTGGTTGAAGTATTTCACTCTTTCAGGGCTTGGTACAACAAATTTCTCTCTTATACACGTAAAAAATCTACAGCTATCAGCAATAGTTTAAATGTCCTGAGCCTGTCCCCCATCGGGACCACTGTGGGAGAAGGGTACAAAACGTAACCAAAGCAATCCATGTATCAATACCTTCAAGCCTGACAGATTATCTATTATAATAAATAACATTTCTGACTGATACTTCTTCAATCTTTTCTTTTGAATAATACAAAGGAAAATACTCATCGTTAACCCAGAGATCAAACAGGTTTTTGTAATAAGGACTGTCGGGGTTTCCTGACTGACCCGGTGTATTGATGGCCCGTGCAGCATCCCAGTCTCCGGTATTTACAATGATGCGGAAGCTTGCTCCCCGGGACTGGTTAAGGGTGCTGCCCGTTACGGCAGGACAATAGGCGTTACCTCCCCTGAAAGACAGATCTGTATTCAGCCTTTGCTTTAAATCTTTGTCCACTGCATTGCTCAATGCATGATAAATAATGATGTGTTTGTATTTTTCCTGTCCGAGTTGCCAGTTATCCATGTCTTCCCCAAGTCTTGTAGTCAGCACATCCAGTGCTTTCAGGAAAGTTTCTTTCAGAAAAATATTTCTGCTTTTTTGATAAGGTGATGCAAATATTTCTTTGGGATGATTGATCCAGAAGATAAGCTTTGCGAGCTGAAATGAAATGAGATTTTGCACTTCTTCAGGGATAAATTGCTCTTTTGCACCTTTCATGAGCTGATTCTCCCATTCGTTGTATATGCCGGCAGCCACAGCGCTTTTATCCAAAACAAAGTTCCAGTCCATTAACCGGTTCTTTGCCTGAACAGCTTGTTCTGATTCAAAGCTGATATCTTTCAGAAATGGGATCAGCGTTTTCGCAGGCAGGGAAAAATAGTCATTTTGCAGGGCTTCCATATCTTTCATGCCTAGCTTTTTACCGGATCCAAGAACCTCATTTAAACGGTTTCCCCGGTAGGGGTCAGACCAATAATAACCAATGGCATCCCAGTGGGTATAATTTTCAGGAGTAATATTCTGGTTGGCTGAGGCAAAAAATCCTTTTTTCGGATTGGTAACATGAGGTTTTTCTTTTATGGGTAAAAAGCCGTCCCATTCGTATCTGCCATCTCCCGGAACGGGGACCATCCCGCTGTAGTTCCTTCGGATAGGGGCAATCCCGACTGCTTGCCAGCCAATGGTGCCATTTTTATCTGCCCATACCATATTTTCACCGGGAATATTGCTGTAACTACAGGCATCCCTGAATTCCTCCCAGCTTTTTGCCTGGTCCATTCTCAGGGAAGCCATATAAGGGGCACCACCGGGTTCCAACCAGGCGCATCTCACTGCCCATGCTTTGTGATGAATTGTATCGGTATAGCATACCGGTCCGTGAATGGTATATTTCAGAGTGATATCAACATCTTTGCTGTCTTTTACTTTCAGGGTTTCCCGGATGATTTTCATGGTTTTCCATTCACCTTTGTATTTGTACTGATCCGGATTCTCAGGGTTCAATTCATACAATAGCAGGTCTTCCCCGTCGGTTTTAAAAACGGTCAGGCCCCAGGCTCCGTATTCATTATGGCCTATTGATATGCCGGGTATTTCAGGCTCTCCAGCTCCGGTAACATTCCAGCCAGGGGCCACCAGATGAACCATATACCTGAGGGAAGGGATGGCAATGGTACGGTGCGGATCATTGGCCATTACTGCTGATCCCTTATCTGTAAGCTTCCCGCTAACCACCCAGTTATTGCTGCCAGTGGATGCCCCGGGATCCCTTTCGGATGTATTTAAAATGCTTTGATTCAGTATACCGGCAGCAAATTCTGAATTGCGGTATGCAGGATCTACATCCGAAGGAAGAAACTGCACTTTTTTCCGGTAAGCATTGTATAATTCCAGAATGTCTTCATCCAGTAACTCACTTGTGATGGCCGGATCAAGCTCCAGTTTTGGTTTTTTTGGGTGAAACCACATGAGTTTATTGACTTCTTCAGTACCGGTTTTTGCTACGGCTCTGCCTGTATTAAGTTCGCGGTTTATATTTCCAAGAAGTCCTTGATGACGTGAAATTACCACTTCAGGTGTCCATCGTTTTGGTTTGATATTCAAAGCTTTAAATTCAATGGGAAGCTCATCCGGTCTTTTAAGAATTTCTTCGATATAACGGTTAATGCCATCCACATATGCCGTGATGATTTCTTTCCCTTCGGAATGATAATGTTCCATCTCGGTATTTATATCTCCCCGGAACATAAAAAGGCGTGTACCGATGTCTCTATTCAGTTCTCTGGGACCCAGAATTTCAGATACCGTACCAGTGGCCTGTCTTCGCCATATTTCAAATTGAAAAAGACGGTCTTTTGCTGCAAGATAACCCTGCATGAAAAATAGATCATGTGTATTTTTTGCATAAATGTGGTTTACTCCCCATTTATCCCGGATCACTCCAACCGGGTTTATTAATTCTTTTATTTTAATTTTATTTTCCTGCTGGTTTTTACAGGCAGGGAATAAAACTATAATAAGAGTCAGAGAAAAAAAGATAAGGCGTTTCATGTGTTTATAATTTTGTATTCTGCTAGTATTGTGTTCTTTATGTTTTTTCACGATTTTTTCATGCTGCGCGAAAAAAATCTTGCCAAAACGGTTTTTCTATTTTTAATTCCCGGGGTTAA
>JANTGF010000100.1 GCA_024763075.1 Bacteroidales bacterium
AAAAAGAAAGAAAAAAGAAATAAATAAAAGGGCCTGGCAGGTTTATTTTGCTTACTTTTTTTAGCTGCAGCAAAAAAAGTAGGTGCCCGCCCGGCATAAGGACAAATCATTAATATGAGAATAATGCAATTATTTTTAACCTATTTTAAATTGACATGGGAAACATTAATTAGTGCTTCTAAGAAAACTCTTATTTTTTCAAGTGGCTTCTTAGAAGACGCCAAAGACAAGGCTTTCGAAGCTTTAAAAAACAGGGAGTTTACTTTTGTAAATGACCGTTTTCAAAACGAGAATAACGCAGTATTTGGCGTTTTCTAAGAGACACTAATTATATTATGGCGACACCAATTGTCATAAAGCCAGTCTGCAGGTTAACAGGGAAGTTTTGCCGGGAAATCATTCAATTGAAGCAGATTTCTCACCTTCATACCTCAGGTTAGAAATGAACAGCTTACGATTAACCTGATACGAGTTCTCCTGCAGAAACATTACAGATTATTTGGTAAATTCATATCTATCTTTGCTTTTTCTTGTATAAATTATTGATTTATTGAAAAATAAATTGCAAAAATGTTCTTTTATATTAAAATTAGCGTATTTTTGCATTTTTTAATAACAAATTATAGTAATGAACAAAGGAACAGTAAAATTTTTTAATGAGTCCAAAGGGTTTGGATTTATTATTGATGAAGATTCAAAGAAAGAGTATTTTGTACACGTATCTGGTTTAATCGATGATATCAGAGAGGGTGACGCAGTTGAATTTGAATTGAAGGAAGGCAGAAAAGGATTAAATGCAGTAAGCGTTAAAGCAATTTAATATTACGCATTAACTTTTTATAAGATTGATTAAGCCTGTCAGAAAAGACAGGCTTTTTTTATTCTACTTTTTCAAAGGAACTTTTATTTTCCTGGATTATCGTATCTTTATGATGTTGAGATTATTCACAATTACTAAACAGTAATACAAGTGCACTTAAATAAGCCATACACAGGGTCTCTGGCTTTTTTTATTGTTTTACTGACCATGCCGCTGGGTCATGCTGCCATGATAATTATGGAAAAAGCATTTGGCCATGAATATATTTATCATGCAGCTGTTTTACTTGGCCTGATTGGATTTATTCTGGTAATCTGGGGTGCAATCCTGAATCAGGATACAAAATCAAGCTTTATGGGTCTTTTTGGAGGCTTATTCATCTGGACCGGCTGGATTGAATTTGCCTATGTTTATTATGCACACAGGTTTGAAGTTGCCCCTTTAATCGAGAATGGAGAAGTGGTAACCAAACCCGAATACCTGATCATGCCTTCCTCAGTTGGTTTCTGGGTGGTAATGCTATTGTTCTATTTGTTTAGTACAAAATCCGGTTGCAGATTCTTCAACTGGCTGCAGGAAAAGCTAAAAATCAGGAAAGCAACAAAATTACAACCACTAACACATAATTTTGCAATTACTACCTTTGTGGAACTCATGGCAGTACTCTGGACTTTTTACCTGGTGCTGTTGTTTGTTTATGATCCGCGTTTCTTTGGTGACCGGCATCCGGTAACTTATATTGTTGCTTTTGGCTCGTTATTATGGTCCGGTTATCTATTTATAAATCTTTTAAGGATCAAATCATTGGGGTATGCAATGCGATACGCTATTCCCACGGTAATTATCTTCTGGAATTTTGTGGAGATACTGGGCAGGTGGAATTTATTTAAGGAAATCTGGATTGAACCCGGAAAATATACGAAAGAAATTGTGGTTATCTTCCTGATCTTTGTGGCACTTCTGTTGTTTGTTCTTTTCGACAGGAAAAAAAAGAGTAAAACTTGAACATATTTTGAAATGCAAAAATTATTATCTTGCATCCAATTGAAAAAACAAAATTTATGAAAATAGCAAAAAGAATATTCGCCATTTTGATTATTCTGGCAATCGGGATATTAATTTTTATTTATTACGGTAATTACAGTAAAGGAACCCGGGCAGGAGTGATCATGAAAATTAGTGAAAAGGGTGCTGTATTCAAAACACTTGAAGGCCAGATGAACCTGGAAACCTTTGGTGCGGTAAAAGGGGACAACTATGTTTCTGAAACTTTTAATTTCTCTGTTGAGAAGGGAAACCCTGAGTTGGTTGAAGAGCTGAAAGCAGTGGCTTTGTCAGGGGAGCGGGTGAATCTGAAGTATAAAGAAAAGTTCATAAAGGTATTCTGGAGAGGAGACACCAAATACTTTGCCACCGGAGTGGAACGCTTGCCATCCAACCAAAACCGGGAAGAGAAAAAGAGAACCTACCCCAGGAATTGATTTTTGGTTACTTAAGTTTTTTATTACCTTAATACTTCATAACTATTAAGCAATAATCCTATCTGGCTTATAGTTATTCCTTCTTTTTTATAAAATGAGTTAACTTCCTTTTCCCTGAAGGGGGGATTTCATCATTAAATAAGGTCATTTCATCATTAAATATTGATTATTCATCAAAAAAACAGGTGCAAAACTGCAAGAAAAATGAATTTTGCAGTGAGTTTATATTAAAGCTAGAGGTTTAAATAATAAAAAAAATTAAGAGTTATGAAAAAGACATTAAATTCATTTATGGGGCTATTTTTAATACTGGTCATGTTCGCTTTGGTTGTATCCTGCGAAAAAGACAAGACTTTAAGTCCTAAAAATAATTCCAACAAAATTGAAAAAGAGCTAACAGATGCCCAATTAGCAAAATTTATTGCTGAAAATGTAAAAAAGAGTACCTTTTTGAAAGTAAAAACAGCTGAAGAACCAGTTGCACCTGCAGACACGTTTGAATTATGGTATTCATCTGATTTCCCTTATGGAATTGTTACTATTACTGATGATGGAGAAAATCTTATTGTCAAGTATGAATTATATCAGAAATTCATTGATGCCGGGTGGTCATTTCTTTATACTTATCTGTTTGTTGGTGATTATGCTGATCTTCCGATCTATGGACCTGAAGCCGACCATCCGGGAACGGTAAATTGGTATGAAACAGATGTAGAAGGCAAATATAATGACAGGCCTGTTGTTATAATTCGCACAATTCCTCTTGAGGGGCTGGATGATTGCTTCGGAGTTGCGACAAAAGCCAAACTGGATGATCCCAACGGGACTTTTAATCCGAATCCAAGAGCACTTATGTTGAATGAAACAGGGAGAGGCAGTTATCCATGGAAAGAAGGATATGAATATTGTACAGGAACTTGTGATGGCCCTGGCACAGGGACGCAAGGTTACTGGCATAAAGTATCGCACTGGGAAGATTGGGGAATTAAAGAAATTACCATTGGTGGTACTACTTATACTGCCACAGAAGCTACGGATTTAATAAAAAAACCCGGTCGAGGTGATAAAACGTATGACATGTTTGCACAGTTAGTTGCTGCAAAATTAAACGTACAAATCGGAAACTGCGATTGGTGTATTTCTGATATCATTGCATCAGCTGATTCATGGATGGCGAAGCATCCTGTGGGAAGTGATGTACACGCAAGTTCACCCGATTGGAAAGAAGCAGAAAATTGGCATTATTTACTTGATGAATACAACAATGGAAATCTTTGTGCTCCCCATCGGGATTAAAAAAGTAGATAATTGCTCAGTAGTTATTGCCCGCAGTAATACGCATAGATAGATTTTTATTTAATTACGGGGAATCAGGGTATCGCTTTTGGGTTGATACCCTGATTTTTTATGGACTGTTCCTCTCAAAAGGGTATTTCTCCTTTTTTGTCATTTCGAAGCTTGCCTACCGGCCTTGCTCTGCCATAGCTATGCGAAGGCGATGCAGGCAGGGAAGCATGACTGAGAAATCTTAGAAATCCAGCAGATTTCTCACCATCGTACCTCAGGTTCGAAATGACAGATTAAATATGACTTGACACAATCAACCAGGCCTGCAAAAATAATTGTTTTTTATTTTAGGGGGTTATGCTGAAAAAATAGCCTGGATGTTTCTAGATACGGTCAAGTATATGGGGGTGTAAATTAAAATAAATATAAATAAACAAATTAGACCCTCTATAAAACAGGGGGTATTGTAAAATATAGTAACTTTGAAAAGTTTTAATGAGAATTATTCAGTAAATTGTATTAAAATGATCAGAAAACAGAAATGGAATATATTTTTCGGGTTTTTGGTACTTGCCGGAATTATGGGAGCACTGCGCTTTGATGATTTCGGGTCGATGAATGCTACCGGAATAGATAAAGCAGATGTAGCATGGATGATTACTGCAACTGCTCTGGTATTATTTATGACACCGGGTTTGTCCTTCTTTTATGGTGGCATGGTCCGGACAAAGAACATAATCTCAACCATGTTGCAGAGTTTTATTGCCATGGGTGTAGTAAGTATTGCCTGGGTAGTAGTTGGTTTCAGTCTGGCATTTGGTGACAGTATTGGAGGAACAGGTACCGGAATTATTGGAAATCCGTTTACTTATTTTATGTTCAGAAATGTGGATTTTGCCGCTGACCCCTTGTTGTCACCAACCATCCCTCTTGTTTTATTTGCTTTGTTTCAGTTAAAATTTGCCATTATCACCCCTGCATTGATTACCGGATCTTTTGCCGAACGGGTGAAGTTCAGCTCTTATCTATTATACATGGTTTTATTCACTGTTTTTATTTATGCACCGCTGGCCCACTCTACCTGGCATCCGAATGGGTTTTTGCGAAATATGGGAATCCTCGATTTTGCCGGGGGAACGGTTGTTCATATGTCTGCCGGATTTGCGGCCCTGGCAGGAGCGCTCTTCCTGGGGAAACGGTCAAACCTTAGCAAAGTCCATCGTCCGGCAAATATTCCCTTTGTATTGCTGGGAACAGGGATGCTCTGGTTCGGCTGGTTCGGATTCAATGCAGGATCGGCACTGGAAGCTTCAAACCTTGCCGTAATGGCTTTTCTGAATACTAACATGGCCTCGGCAGCAGCAATGCTGGCCTGGATTTTCTTTGACCGCCTGCGTGGAAGAAAAGCTTCTGCCATCGGAGCTTCCGTAGGGGCTGTTGTGGGGCTGGTTGCCATTACACCGGCTGCAGGGTTTGTATCGGTAGGCTCAGCTATTTTTATAGGAATTGCTGCTTCAATAGTGAGCAATATTGCGGTGCACTGGAAAAATACATCTTCAATTGATGATGCACTGGATGTATTTCCTACCCATGGGATCGGGGGTATTGTAGGTATGCTCCTGACTGCCGTTTTTGCCAGAGATGTAGGTCTCCTTTATGGCCATACACATACCTTCCTGGTTCATTTACTTGGATTGTTGATTGTGGGTATTTTTACTTTTGGAGGCGCCTATCTGCTTTATTTGCTGACAAACAAAATGATACCCATGCGGGTTTCTTCACGCAGTGAGATCATAGGCCTGGATATCAGCCAGCATGATGAACAATATACCTTTATCCCTGAAGAAGAACCGGAGTTAAAAGAGTATGAGGAACAAAAACCGGGGAAAGCCAGTTAAACCGCATTATTTCCATTGGTATTTTTAATGGCAAAATTTAGAGATGATCTATTCAGTAAATATTTTGGCTTGAATTTTGTAGCTATGTTAGTCAGAATGGCACCAGAAATAAATAAACAACAAAAATCTGTTCCGGCTGATGAAAAATCATCTTCAAAAAAGAAATCAAGTTTCTTTAATTGGTTTTTTAAAAACCTGGATACAGGTACCCAACAAAAAGGAGGAAATAAACCGATGGCTTGTTGTGCGGCCAAACATTAGATTCTCCCCGGTTTTCCCATTTATAAATCTTCATATTTCATTGTAAGAATCCCTAATTATAGGGATTTCACATCATTTTCAAGCTATTTAAATTTGCAGAGGTTTAATTTTATTAAAGACTCTAAAAATGAAGACAGTAATTTTAGTACTCAGTATTTTAATTTTTCCAGGCATTATAAATGCCCAATCTCCGGATAGCCTGCCAAAAAATTTATATGTCAATAGTGCAGAGCGGCTTTTGGCAACCGATGGTAAATTTATGATTGGCGGTTATGGAGAAATACACTACAATCAACCTCTCAACGCAACAAGCTTTAACAACGGAAAACTGGATGTACACCGCATGGTGATGCTTTTGGGTTATAACTTTTCAAGAAGAGTGCAGTTTATTACAGAAATAGAATACGAACACGTAAAAGAGGTATTTGTTGAACAGGCTTTCTTACAATTTAAGGTGAATAATTACCTTAATGTCAGGGCCGGACTGGTTTTGATCCCCATGGGAATACTCAATGAATATCATGAACCAACTGCCTTCAACGGAGTAGAGAGGCCCTTTATTGACAATATAATTAGCCCCACTACCTGGCGGGAAATAGGACTGGGAGTGAATGGTAATATCATCGGAGTATCTCTTAAGTATCAGGCATACATTGTAAATGGATTCGGCAGCTATAATGGTAAGGCCATGCTGAATGGCTCAAACGGTTTGAGAAAGGGCCGGCAAAAAGGTGCAAATTCATTCATAAATGCACCAAATTTCGCAGGGAAAATTGAATATTATGGTTTACGGGGACTTAATATTGGCCTGTCGGGTTATTTTGGAAAAACGCAAACCACTCTCTACAATGGTATTGACAAAAGTGATAAAAATGCAATCAGAATTGCAGATTCCTCTGTGGTTGGTGTCTCTATGCTGGGAATGGATGTACGATATAATGTAAAGGGTTTTCAGTTCAGAGGACAGTTTTATTACTCATCCCTTGCAAATACTTTTCAGTATAATTTATTCACAGCAGAGTCCGGGGATCGCCCAAATGACCTTGGCAGTGCAATGATGGGTTACTATGTTGAAGCGGGATACAATGTATTCCGGGTGATTGAGGGCCTTAAGTCAGCGCTTGTTCCCTTTGTAAGGTATGAAGAGTTTAATACACATCAGGCTGTAACCGAAAGTCTGGAAAAGGATCCTGCTTATAAACAGAATGTTATTACCGCTGGTTTAACATGGACGGTGGTAAAAGGAGCCGTGGTGAAAACAGATGTCCAGTTTTTACGGTCGGGTACTGAAAATAAATTTGCAAAAATATTTAATGCAGGAATTGGGGTGATGTTTTAAAGAAAATAGTAATATATTTCATGGTTCAGAATATTATAAATTTGGTTTTTGTTTTTTCGGCCTTTCTTATTTCAGGAAGAGATGAGATAGATTTTGAGCATAAGTCTCTTTTTAAAACATTGAGGAAAATTGAAAAAATTGAAAACATTAAACTTGAAGAGATAAAACTATCCAAATCAACTGACAGACCTCAGGGAGAAGGCGGTAAATTCTTCTCGGTCAAAAAACCGGGTCGTATCCGATATGTTTATATTGGCAGGGTGAACAGTTGTCGTGCCGGCGGTTGTTCTGATTCCAGGGAGACAATTGCCCGGGATGAGTTTGAATATTTTGATTATTTCATCCTGTTTGACTCAAAAGGAGCTGTGCAGGAAGTCAAAGTTTTTAATTATCAGGCAACCCATGGACAGGAGATTACAGCAAGGGGATGGCTCCGGCAATTTACCGGATTTGACGGATCCCAGCCCCTGGATATCGGAAAATCCATTGATGCCATTTCCGGGGCTACCATTTCTGTTTATGCCATTACCCTTGATATACAGACCCGGATAGAGATCCTAAAATCACAGGTAGTTCAGGTTGAATAATGCTGATAAAAAAGAAACTAATAACCGACTTTACCGGTCAAATGAATATTCTTTCGGGGGCTCTGCTCCCAGCAGATGCCTGACAAAATAATCCCATTTCCTCCGGATCATGTAATAGCTGTCGCTACCATACCCGTGAGTGCGGTTCGGAAATAAGATCAGGTCAAAATCCTTATTGGCAGCAATGAGTTCTTTCACTACCATCAGGGTATTATTTACCGGAACATTTCCATCCATTGTACCATGTGCCAGAAGGAGATGTCCTTTCAAATTTTTTGCCAGCACCTGATTTGCCTGATTGTCATAATTTGTTGTTCCGTCAGCATTCGTTTTCAGTAATCCCTGCCATTTTTCGCCCCAGTCATCTTCATAGATTCTATTGTCATGATTTCCGGATTCACTAACAGCAACCTTGAAAAAGTCAGGATACCTGAGGATGGCATCAGCAGCAGCATAACCACCTCCCGAATGTCCGTAAATGCCTGCACGGTCAATATCAATCCAGGGATATCTTTCGGCCAGTTGTTTCATACCGGTGATTTGATCGGGCAAACCATTATCTCCCATATTGCCGTAGTATGCCGCATGAAATGATTTGGACCGCATCGGTGTGCCCATGGCATCAATGGAAACCACAATAAATCCAAGTTCTGCCAGTGCCTGTTTATCACCCCTGGATGGCATAAAGCTTCGACTGTAAATACTTCCGGTTTGCGGACCGGGGTATATGGCATTGATGATGGGGTATTTTTTCGTTGGATCCATATTTGTGGGTTTGAACATCAGTCCGTACAGATCGGTTTTACCATCGCGTGCTTTAACGGTAAAAGAAACCGGAGCCTGCCATTCTGCTTCCAGAAGCTTTGATATGTCCGCTTTTTTAATATCTGCAAGTTTTTTCCCTTTATTATTTCGCAGGACGGTAACCGGTGGGGTGGACGGAGTAGAGTAGGTGTCAACAAAATAACTGCCATCAGGTGAAAGGTTTACCGAGTGATTTGCACTGTCAGGACTCAAAACACGCAGGTTTTTTCCGTCCAGTCCAACACTGTATAAATATTGAAAATAAGGATCTCCGGGTTCCCGGCTACCTCCCATAAAATAGATGATCCTTTTTTCTTTATCAATATGAAGAACCTTCAAAACATTCCAGTCACCTTTGGTGATTTGATTTTTGAGTTCTCCAAGGCCCAGGTTATACAGATACAAATGGCCCCAGTTGTTTCTCTGTGAAAACCAGATTAACTCATCGGTTTCAGGAAGGATTCTCCAGTTCGTACTGTTATAGCCGGATTCAAAAAAGCTATCTGTTTCTTCATTTAAAATATCTTCAACCATTCCTGTTTCCGGATCGGCAATTCTCAGAACTACTTTTTTATGATTGCGCGATACAGATACAAAAGCCAGCTTCGAGGCATCTGGACTCCATTCCACATCCAAAAAACGGCCATCTCTTCCGACGATGTCATCTGTAGTGGTGGAACGATGTTGGTCCGGTTTCATTTTTAGGTACATCACACGTGAATTTTCCACGTCAATCACAAGCCTGTGGATTCTGAAAATTACGGAGTCTTCCGGAAGCGGATATTTCCAGGCCTCCAGTTCAGGGTGTCCCACTTTTGTGGATACCATATACATTTCTCCTACCCCCCGTTCATCCATCCTGAAAGTTGCAATTTTTTTAGAGTCAGGAGACCAAAGCAGGACCGGCCGTTTGCTTTTTCTCCATCCTGCATTATCAGTGGCATAACCAAAATCTTTCACACCGTCCAGGGTAAGTTGTTTTTCTTTTCCTGAAACAAGACTCTTCACCCAAAGGTTGTAATCCCGTATAAATGCTGCATATTTTCCATCGGGTGATTTAACTGTGTTCCTGCCGGCAGAAGTTTCTGCAACTCCTGCCATACATTTATTCTCTTTCATATTGTAAGTATAAAAATCACCCTTTACAGTAAAAGAAACGGATTTCAGATCATCAGAAAAAGAAATACTGTAGAAAGGCAATTTTGCAGGATCAATGACCTCATTACGTAAATCTGACAGGGCAGATGCAAGTTTTTCATGATCAAAAGCCGGTTTTTTTTTGCCTTTTTTTGCATTTACCAGGATAAATTCAGTGCCATCCGGAGTTGTTTCCCGGTACCAGAAATGGTCTTTATTTACCCAGCTGGCACGTACGCTCATCCCCGAAACAAGAGGATAAGTTGATCTGGATAAAAACTTAGCTGCTTTATCATAAGCTGTTCCTGACAGTGACCCGGGAGCATAGGCCTCCTGTGATTTCAGGGTTAACCCGGGAAACAATAAAATGATAAATAATAAAAAAATAGTAATAGGTCTGCTTGCTTTTTTCATGGGGTACATTTTAAGATATAAAAAAATCTAAAATATAGTTTTATAATAAAGAATACAAAAATTCCACAGAATGTTTTTCTATGAAACCCGGATCGTTGGGTTAATAAGTATATTGTGAAACTACCATAAAAAAAACCTCCATAATTATAATATATGATGAAGGTAATTTCTTTTAAAAATATACGTATTTAAACATTTGGAAATATTCTTTCCCAAAGAATCACATATTTCTGCCAACTAAAAATTCTTATAATTCCATTTCCCGCGGTAAGGCCGGGAAACCATCCGGTTGGCATACACATCGTCAAACAATTCTTCTTCCGGATTCCATTTTAACGACCGCTGTAATTCATAAGCGATATTTATACAATTACACACCGAAGAAGTACGGTGACCGATTTCCACATCAGAAACCGGTTTGGTACGTGTTTTCATGGCATCTACCCAGTCCTGATAATGGTTGTCACTGAAATACACTCTTTTATCGGTTTCTTTTATTTTCATATCAGCGAGGGACCCGGGAGTAGTTCTCAAAAAATCACGGCTTACTTCAACTTTACCCTCCGTTCCAATAAACTGTACGGCATTTGACTCCCCCCATTGTTTATGGTTTACAATCACTCCATTGGCATATTTCATGGAGAGGTCTGTTTTCGCCGGCACATCCGGAGGATTAAATTCAACCGGGCCGGATTCGTCCATTTCCAGGGCCCACTGGGCAATGTCAAACATATGAGCGCCCCAGTCTGTGATCAGTCCGCCGCCAAAATCACGGTAACCACGCCACCATGCCCACCGGGTATCGCCAACCGGAGGAGCCAGGATTTTATTGTATCCTCTATACAGGGATGGCCCCACCCACTCATTCCAGTCAAGGCTTTCAGGTACCTCTTCCGTAGGAAGATCGCACTGCTTTACCGGTTCTCCCACACTCACATTGATTTCTTTAATATCACCAACGTATCCATTTCTTACCAGTTCAACAGCCTGACGAAAATCCCGCCAGGATCGCTGCATATTTCCCGTCTGGAACACACGCTTGTACTTCCGTGTAGCATTTACCATGGCTCTGCCTTCCTCAATGGTTAAGGCAAGGGGTTTCTCACAATAAATGTCCTTTTCGGCTTTGGCCGCATCCACCACCATTTGTGCATGCCAATGGTCAGGTGAGGCAATTACTACCGCATCAATATCCTTCCTGTCCAGCAGTTCCCGGTAATATTTATATCCTTTCACTTTTTGTTTTACTTTCCTGGAGTTTTCTTTATTTGCAGCTTTCAGGAATAAGTCCAGCTTCCCTCCAAAAACATCGCTGGCAGCTACCACCAGGGTTTCTTTGCACTTTCCAATACTGTGAAGTAAAGTATAGCTTTGTTTTCCCAGCCCGATATAACCAAGGTTCACCCGGTCGTTTGCAGCTATAAATCCATTCCCTCCCAAAACACTGCGTGGAATTACAGTAAATGCTGCAGCCCCTGCTGTTGCCTGTGTGATAAATTTTCTTCGTTTCATTTGATCTTTTTATTTATAATATTTAATACTTAACATTTCCTTTTTAAACTTTTAACTTTGTAGTACTTTGTGTTATTATCCTTAGTGTTTCTTTCGCCCAGACATTCCTTTGGAATTGGTATAATGAAACTCCCATTTTAACCACAAAGGTCCAAAGGATTCACAAAGTATAACAACCTTAATAACAGTATATTATATTAAATTATTCTATCAGAGAAACTTCCTTTACTATGTATTACACCACAAAATCCAGGTTATTCTGGGCAGCAACAAGCAGTGGTCTGGTCCATACGCCGTATTTACAGGCCTTTTCACAATAGCCTTCACAATCAGAGCATAAATCTGATGGTTTTTGAGTATTCAAACGGGCAAATTTTGTCATGGCCCTTTTTTCCTGTTTTTTTACACTAAAATAATAATTATACCTCAATATTTTGTTTACCGGCAAATGGTGCGGGCAAGCGGCTTCACAATCATTGCAGCCAATCCTGCAGGCAGTATGTCCCAAATGCTTATGATATCCCCCTAACACCAGATTATCTTTTTCAGAAAGTTTTTGCCCCGATAATTTCAAAATATTTTCCATATCATCAAAATTTTCGAAATTCCAAAGGGTAGTCTGTGCCTTGGGATTGGATAATACATATCGTGAAGCTGCATCTTTCAGTTCTTTTTCATCGGTTATTCCGTATTCCGCAAAAAAGTGCTGTGCCCCCTCGTTCATTTGTTTATACTTATCATAAAATGCCTGCGTATATTTATCCGGTTCCTTCCCTTTTTCAGCCATCCTTCCCATGGTAGTTTCCAGAGAATCCAAAATGTAAACCGGATTTGATTTCATTATTATGGTAGCAATATCTTTCTTTTCACAGGCATCGAGTATTTTTTCTGCTATATCCGCATTTACAAAATTATATGCCAGTAAAATAACATCAAAGCGCCCGTCTTCAATGGCAGCCATCAGAATTGTTTCCAGGTTTTCATCTGTATTGTAGGCCCAGTTGTTGCCATGACATGAGACTCCTACAAACCTCACTTTTCCCTCCTTTTTTAGCTGCTCCATCCCTGCATGAAAAGCCTCATCTTTTAAAATGGCTGAATTCTCAGCAGAGTGAATCATCATACAATCCACATAATCCGTCTTTAACCTTTTAAGGCTTTGGTTTGTCCTTTCAATTACCGCTTCTTTAGAAGGAAAGGAAGTCTCCGTGTATAATTTGGTATTTATAAATAACTTATTGCGATCAAATTCATGTATTACATTCCCAATTATTCTTTCGCTATTGCCATTCATATAAACCTCCCCTGTGTCAATCAGGTTTATCCCGTTCTTCAGCAATGCTTTCAGAACCGATTCATTTGTCGGGAAACCACTACTGAAATCAGATACCTGAAAACCGGTTCGACCAAATCTCCGGTATTCCTTAATAGTAGTTGCTTCGGTTTCAGTATCCGGATGGTTATTTGCGTAGCTAATTCCAGTGGCCATACCTGTTCCCACCGCACCGATGGAAGCTTTTTTGATAAAATTCCGCCGATTCATTGAAGTATTCATAATTTTGGTTTTAAGTGTTTTGGCAAGTTACAAAATCAAAGGTTTAAAATAATTCTAAATAACAAACCTGTTTCTTGGTTCCTGGTTTCTTCCTTTTGCCTTAAATCCTTAATTCAACTCCCGTCTTTGGTCACCGGTATTCTTTGTTTGTTCGACGGAAAGCATTCCGTCGCTACGATAAAACAAATATTTGTTTATGGACCAACGATCATCGTGTGGGGTTTGTTTGTGTCTTGATTCTTGGTTCTTGTTTCTTGGTTCCTGGTTTTCCTCCTTTTGCCTTTTGCCTTAAATCCTTAATTCAATTCCGGTCTTCGGTCACCGGTATTCTTTGTTTTTTCGACGGAAAGCATTCCGTCGCTACGATAAAACAAATATTTATTTATGGACCAACGATCATCGTGTGGGGTTTGTTTGTGCCTTGATTCTTGGTTCTTGTTTCTTGGTTCTTTAACTCATTGGATACCTGAATATAGGCGTTTCAGCCATACCCTTCTTTTTAACCTCTTCCACTTCTTCAGAAGTTAATGGTATGAATCTGGCAGCCAGACCTAAAGCCATCTTAAACAGATCTTCGTTTCCCGGAGGAATTGCAGCAGTAACCGGATGAGATAAAGTGAAGCGCATTCCCATCTTCATTTCATCGGGTGTATCCAAAGGTTCATACCAGGCCTTTGGAATATTTCTTTTTGCTCCTTTCGGCCAGGGTCGCCTGGCCATGGATTTCAATGCCAGAATTCCCATTTCTTTTTCCTTTGCCTTAGCAAGCACTTGTGGTCCGAAATTACCAGCATACCATGTAGCAAAGTTAACCGGGAAAAGCAGGGTATCAAAATCAAACCTGTCCATCATGACCATGGCTGCTTCTACAGTATGTGAAGAAAAACCAATAAAACGGATCTTCCCCTCATCTCTTGCGGCCAGGAATGTTTCCATCGCCCCTCCTTTCGCAAAAACAGTATCCACATCCTCCAAAGTATTAACAGCATGTAGCTGATACAGATCAAAATGATCCGTACGTAATCTTTTCAGGGATTGTTCCAGTTCTTTACGGGCTCCTTCTCTTTTCCGTTCCGTGGTTTTGCAGGCAAGAAATACATTTTTCCGATAAGGTTCCAGTGCCGGGCCCAGTTTAATTTCAGCATCCCCGTAAGTAGGGGCTACGTCAAAATAATTCACACCGTAATCAATTGCTTCTGAAACACGGGCAGATGCCTGTGCCGGAGTAGCATCCATTACTACGATCCCTCCAAAACCAAGAATAGATAGTTTCTCTCCAGTTTTTCCAAGGGATCGCTTTTCCAGTTTCCCCGGTTTTTTATCCCGGATAATGCCGGCCAGGGATGCCGGAAAATAACCAAGTATTGGTGATGCTACTGCAGTGGATTTAATAAAATTTCTTCGTTCCATTTTGTTTGTTTAATATTAAAAACATGTCAATATAATAAAATAGTAGAACCTGGACAATAGAAATAAGATTTTTGTGGGTATTTTTTTACCTGAAATTCAGTATACATTTCAAAACCTTAATTAATCAATCATCACTTCCGGGAATATCATTCTCAGGGATTTCTTCGGTATCTTCATCATCATCCCAATGACGTTCAGGTTTTTGAGGACC
>JANTGF010000101.1 GCA_024763075.1 Bacteroidales bacterium
GAAATATTTTTTATTAAAATAAGAAATCATGTTACAGGAAATCATAGCTTTTTCTTTATTCGTTGCAGCCATTTTTTATACCCTATACAACATAATAAGACTTTTTGTACCCGGGAAAAATAATTACAGTTCTGCCTGCCCGGGATGTGGCGGAGCCTGCGGCGGGATAAAATCCAAACTGAAAACCAGTTACAAACTGGATATCCGGTCCATCCAAAAAAAGTGAAATATTTCATATAAAAAACCAACCTGATATATATCATATTACCCTACCCTCTTGTTTTTACCAACTGTACTTGTTTTTCTATTAAATTCATCTATTTTTGCCACCATTAATAATCTAAGATTTAACTAAAATGACAAAGCATTTTTTATTTAGTTTAGCTGCCATTGCCTTAATGATAGCCGGATGTTGCAGTCAGGCGGACAAAGGCAACCAGAAGAATTCAGAAGCGAGTGCTGAAGAGCTTAGCCTTGCAACACTCTTATCGGGGACAGATAATTTTGTAGATAAACCTGTAAAAGTTAGCGGGACGGTTGACCACGTTTGTAAACACGGCGGAAAAAAGATGTTTATTTTTGGAGAAAATCCGGATGACAGAATAAAAATAACCACCGGCGAAAAAATGTCAAGTTTCGATCCTGGTCTTGAGGGTTCTGATGTACTGGTTAACGGAATTGTCAGGGAAATGCGTGTGGATGAAGACTACCTGGCAAATTGGGAAATGGAGTTGAACGCTAATAAAAATGACAAGAAGCATAAAGAAATCGGAAACGGGGAGGGAAAGCACGAGTCTGGTGAATCGGAAGAAAATTCAGCAGAAAATGAAATGAATCAGATCAAAACCCTGAGGAAACAACTGGAAGAATCCGGTAAGGATCATTTATCATTTTATTCAATTGAATGTATTGAATTTAAAGAAAAGACAGAGAGCACTAAACAGTAGTTCTTCGAACCATAAATCACATTTTTATATAAGGGACAGGAATATACCGGATTATGAAAAGATAAGGTATAATTTTTGTTCTTACAATAATCTAAACCGGCTGCACATTATTATAAACAAGCCCAATAAGACTGTTTGCAAATCGTACCAACGATAAATCAAAACGAATGAACTGGAGAAAAATCAATCGTGTATTACATCGCGATTTTGGTTATTTTTTTGTAGCAACTTCCATTATTTACGGACTCTCCGGAATTGCGCTAAACCATCTTAATGACTGGAACCCCAGCTATGTTGTAAACACCAGAACAATCCGGGTAAATGATCTCCCGCCCAAAGAAAACATTACCAGGAATTATGTTTTCACTTTACTTGACCGGCTTGGTGAGAAAAACAATTATAAAAAATATTATTTCCCCAAAAATAACAGGTTGAAAATTTTTCTGGACGGCGGTTCTGTCGTAATAGATCTGGACAGCGGAGAAGGGATCATTGAAAAATTAAGAAGAAGAAAGGTCTTTCATGACATGAACTACCTTCATTACAATCCCGGAACATGGTGGACCTGGTTTTCAGATATCTACGCAGGTGCACTTATTTTACTTTCAATAACAGGTTTATTTATTCTCCGTGGGAAAAACGGGATAAAAGGAAGAGGTGCCTGGTTAGCCCTGGCAGGATTAATCATTCCCCTGGTCATTCTTTATTTTTTTCTTTAGTATATTTGTCCATGCTTGACTATCTTTTGCTGGTGCCTGCCATTATTCTGATGCTTGCGGGTATTATCGGTTGTATTCTTCCGGTTATACCCGGGCCATCCTTAAGCTATCTGGGCTTAATTCTTTTACAATTGAGCCGGTTTGCACAGTTCAGTGCGAAGTTTCTTATCATAATGGCGGTTATTACAATAGCAGTTACAATGCTGGATTATGTGGTACCCGTGTGGGGAACAAAGAAACTGGGAGGTTCCAGGGCGGGAATCTGGGGTGCAGGGATAGGCATGGTAGTTGGCATTTTCTTCTTTCCTCCCCTAGGGATCATTCTGGGCCCTTTTATCGGTGCAGTTATTGCAGAACTGTATAAAGGAGCACAATTTCACCAGTCCCTCCGGTCAGGAATGGGGTCACTTGTCGGTTTTATGGCTGGCACAGGACTAAAACTGATTGCATCTTTTGTAATGACCTACTATTTCATTATTGCCCTTTTCTGAAATATAAAAGAGCTGTTTTAAAAGTAAATTATTTATTGAACTGGCATGCAATCCTACTTTGTGTAACTTAGTGTGTACTTTGTGATTCTGTGGTTCAGTCCTTTAAGAATTGACCACAAAGTTACTCTAAGTAACCTCAAAGAAATACAAAGGCATTTAAGATAGCCCCTTTATTTTTTTCTTTCAAAGCTATCAGGACCCCAACGTAGCTACCATTACAGCCTTAATGGTATGAAGGCGGTTTTCAGCCTGGTCAAATACAATTGAGTTCTCAGACTCAAAAACATCCTCTGTAACCTCCATTGCATCAATGCCAAATTTCTGATAAACTTCCTCTCCAACCCTTGTTTCCCTGTTATGAAAAGCCGGAAGACAATGCAGGAATTTGACTTCCGGATTTTCGGTATCTCTTAATACTCCGGCATTTATCTGGTAAGGTTTTAACAGCTTGATCCGTTCTTCCCAAACAGATGCCGGTTCTCCCATCGACACCCAGACATCCGTATACAGGAAATCTGCACTTTTTACGGCCTTCTCTACATCCTCAGTCAGTAAAATCTCCCCCCCTGTTTTTTTTGCAATTTCCCTACATCTATTTACTAATTCTTCCTCGGGCTGAAGGCTTTCCGGAGCTGCAGCCCTGAAATCCATACCCAAAAGTGCAGCTCCAACCATCAACGAATTTGCCATATTATTTCTGGCGTCACCAAGATAGCAGTAAGATAGTTCATCCAGGGGTTTATTTGAGTGTTCCATCATTGTCAGAAAATCAGCCAATACCTGTGTAGGATGAAATTCATCGGTCAAACCATTCCATACAGGAACACCCGAAAATTCAGCCAGTTCTTCCACTTTTTCCTGCCCGAACCCTCTGTATTCAATACCGTCATACATTCTGCCTAATACACGGGCGGTATCTTTCATTGATTCTTTATGCCCTATTTGTGAGCCGGATGGACCCAGATAGGTAACCTGGGCTCCCTGATCGTGTGCAGCCACCTCGAATGCACAGCGTGTACGTGTAGATGATTTCTCAAATATAAGAGCAATGTTTTTCCCTTTTAACCGGGGTTGTTCAGTTCCTGCATATTTTGCCTTTTTCAGGTCCATTGCCAGATTCAGAAAAAAGTGAATTTCTTTCGGTGTAAAATCAAGAAGTTTTAAAAAACTTCTGTTTCTTAAATTAAATGCCATTTTTTGTTTATTATTAATGTGTCCAGTCTAAAAAGGTTCATGCAAAATTAGGAAAAAATTTCCAGATTTCAGATTGTTGATAACTGCACCTCAGGAGGGAAAATAAAAGTAAGGGGCCTGTTTAAAACAAGTCTTTTTGCATATAGTGTAGGAATAGCTATAAACTTGGTGAGAATTTACAGGTATCTTATGATTAATAATATAGATAATGACCTGATTAATAATGCCTTTTTAGCAATAAGCAATATTTTTGGTAATATTTTCGTCTAAAAATATTTTTTAAATTTTATAACTCAAATATTTGAGTTTTTTGGTAAACTGTCAAATAAAATCTCAAATATACGATTCTCAGCGACTCTAATTCTTGAAGTTTTTTAACCTGGACTCATAGATTAAATTTATACCAAGAATAGCCAACAAAGGAGATGTTTGACTCCTTTTAAAAAAGCTGAAGGAAATAAATAACAAAAACTTTTGGATAATCTATAGAAAAGTTAATTTTGCAGTCCCGTAAATAAGCAGAAGTTTAAATAGCACTGAATCGGGGTGTAGCGCAGCCCGGTAGCGCGCGTCGTTCGGGACGACGAGGTCGTGGGTTCGAATCCCGCCACCCCGACAAACAAAAAAGCCTGGCACAGAGTGCCGGGCTTTTTTCATCGGACAGCCTCAAGCAAGGCTTGAAGGCCGGGAGATGAAAAAAGCCCAGGATGAGCATAGCGAATCAGGCTTTTTAGTTTGTCATCTCCCCCTCCCGGGATCACCGACTGCAAGGAGGTAATCCCATACCCAGATTCAATGTAGAATAACATTATAAACCGTGCTTAAAAAATCGGGAGATGAAAAAAGCCCAATATGAGCATAGCGAATCAGGCTTTTTAGTTTATCTCCCCCTCCCGGGATCACCGACTGCAAGGAGGTAATCCCGTACCCAGATTCAATGTAGAATAACATTATAAACCGTGCTTAAAAAATCGGGAAATGAAAAAAGCCCTGGATGAGCGTAGCGAACAGGCTTTTAACCTGCATTATTCATCACTATTTTTAAATATAACTACTAAATTAATGATACACAATACATTAAAATGCATTTCTCTAAGAATCTAATTGCTAAAAATGAGTATCAGTTTTTTAGCTTGCTTTTATCTTCACACATCTACTTCGTTGCGAACCCCTAGAAATATTAAGATATATCTACGGGGTACGACGCCTTGTGCCTCCGCTAAAGCTTCAGCGACACGCGATGTATCTGTATAAAGCTAAAAGCATGAATATTGCGGGTTTGGTTTGTCACCTCCCCCTCCCGGGATCACCGACTGCAGGGAGGTAATCCCATTCCGGATTTTAATAAGATTAATTTCAGATCTCTAACAAAACCTGAAAGGCTGATTGATCAATAAAAAATAGTTATTATTATATTGATATTCAAAAGGAAGTTAGCACATACTTATAGTTTATAATATACTTCCATTCAATACATTAAAGGCATTTCACATTATTAAAAATATCTCAAATGTGTTTAATTGATTGGAGAATATGTTCAATGTAGTGCTTCTAAGAAAACTCTTAATTTTTCAAGTGGCTTCTTAGATGACGCCAAAGACAAGGCTTTCGAAGCTTTGAAAATCAGGGAGTTTACTTTTGTAAATGACCGTTTTCAAAACGAGAATAACACAGTATTTGGCGTTTTCTAAGAGACACTATAGATGGAATCATCTTTCATTACCCAAATATTATTTTAAGGTCTTTAGTAATCGATTTTCTTAGCTTTTTATTGGCTATAGCTCCTTCAGTAACTAAATCTCAAAACAAAGTACTTTTTCAACTACATTCTTATTTCCCAAGATGTTTTTTAATATCATTCAACTTATTCAATGCCTCCATCGGGGTCAGATGATTGATATTAATATTTATCAATTCATCTCTGATCTGCTGCAAAACCGGATCATCCAGCTGGAAAAAACTTAACTGCAGACCTTCCCGGTGCTCGGCCAGATTGCCAACAGGTTTGGAAAGACCTTGCTTACTCTGTGTTTTTTCAAGATCTTTTAAAATCTCCCCGGCCCTTTTAACCACACTTTTTGGCATCCCGGCCATTCTGGCTACATGAATACCAAAGCTATGTTCACTTCCACCCCTGGCCAGCTTACGGATAAATAAAACCCTGTCATTCAGCTCTTTTATGGAAACATGAAAATTTTTCACCCTGGAAAAAGACTTTTCCATTTCATTCAACTCATGATAATGTGTGGCAAACAGTGTCTTTGCCCTTCCACCCGGGTTTTCATGAATGTACTCCACCATGGCCCATGCGATGGAAATACCGTCATAAGTGCTGGTACCTCTGCCAATTTCATCCAGCAGAACCAGGCTCCGGGAAGAAAGATTATTCAGAATACTCGCCGCTTCATTCATTTCCACCATAAAAGTAGATTCACCCAGTGAGATGTTATCCGAAGCACCCACCCGGGTAAATATTTTATCCACCGTGCCAAGTAATGCCGATTTTGCCGGAACAAATGACCCGATCTGAGCCATCAGAACAATAAGAGCGGTTTGCCTCAGCAAAGCTGATTTCCCTGACATATTCGGACCGGTCAAAATAATGATCTGCTGCTTTTCATTGTCAAGATAAACATCATTCGGAATATATTTTTCATCCAAAGGAAGTTGTTGCTCAATTACCGGATGTCTTCCCTGCTTTATATCAATCTTCTCAGAATCATCAATAACCGGCCGGTTGTATTTGTATCTTTTTGCAATCACCGCAAAAGAATTCAGGCAATCAAGCTTTGAAATAAATGCGGCATTCTGCTGGATAACCGGAATATAATTACTGAGTTGCTGTACCAGATCCGCAAAAAGTTCACTCTCCAGCTTCAAGATCTTTTCTTCAGCACCCAGAATTTTCGTTTCGTACTCCTTCAGTTCCTCGGTAATATATCTTTCGGCACTTACCAGCGTTTGTTTGCGAATCCACTCCGGAGGCACCTTGTCTTTATGCGTATTCCTGACTTCAATATAATAGCCAAAAACATTATTAAACCCGATCTTCAGCGAGGGTATCCGGGTCCTTTCACTTTCCCTTTGCTGCAATTGTACCAGGTAATCTTTTCCTGAATAAAGAAGTTTTCTTAATTCATCCAGTTCCTCCGAAGTTCCGGTGGCAATTACCATTCCTTTATTCACCTGGTTGGGCGGATCATTTATCAGCTCTTTTTTTATTTTCTCCCTGATATCCAAGCAGGGATCAAGCTGCCCGGCAATATTTTTTAAAGGTTCCAGGCCCGAAGCTTCACAAATTTTAATCACCGGATCCAATGCAAAAAGAGCATTTTTTAAGTGCCACACTTCTCTGGGATTAACTCTTCCCACAGCCACTTTCGAGATCAACCTTTCAATATCGCCTATCGAACGAATCTGTTCCTCAATTTCTTCTCTTACAGCATTGTGTTTGATAAGATATTCAACTATCTCGTGTCGTTCGTTGATACTTTTGATCTCCTTCAGGGGCATGGATATCCACCTTTTCATCAGCCTTGATCCCATAGGAGAAACGGTCTGATCCAGCACGTCAACCAGTGTTTTGGCACCCTCATTCAGTGATCTGAACAGTTCCAGGTTCCGGATGGTAAATTTATCCAGCCAGATGTATTTGCTTCCTTCAATTCTTGAAAGTGCAGTAATATGCTGTATCCTTGTATGCTGGGTAAGATCAAGGTACTGAAGTATGGCACCGGATGCAACAATTCCGTATTTATAATCCTGCACCCCAAAGCCTTTCAGGGAACTTGTCTCAAAATGTTTGAGCAAACGGTCCATGGCGGTTTCTTCTGTAAACACCCAGTCATCCAGCTTATAGGTAAGGAATTTTGAACCAAATAATTCGGTAAACATCTGTTGTTTTGACTTTTCAATCAATATTTCTTTTGGTTGAAAACTGCCAATCAACTGATCAATGTAATCGTAATTCCCTTCCGCTGTTAAAAACTCCCCTGTTGAAATATCAAGGAGGGCAAGGCCAATAATCTTATGCTCAATATGCACGGCAGCCAGAAAGTTATTCTCTTTATGTTCAAGCACATTCTCATTCAGGGAAACCCCGGGAGTTACCAGCTCGGTAATTCCTCTTTTTACTATTTTCTTGGTAAGTTTGGGGTCTTCAAGCTGTTCACAGATGGCCACCCTCTGCCCTGCCCTTACTAATTTTGGCAGATAATTATCAACCGCATGATGTGGAAATCCTGCCAGTTCCACAAAAGAAGCCGACCCGTTTGCCCGCCGGGTAAGGGTGATCCCAAGAATCTCAGAAGCCCGGATGGCATCTTCACCAAAAGTTTCATAAAAATCGCCCACACGAAACAGCAAAATTGCATCAGGATGTTTAGCCTTAATGCTGTTGTATTGCTTCATCAGTGGTGTCTCAACCGGAATTGCTTTTTTTGCCAAAGTAAAAAGAAATTAGTATTTCTGAATCTGCACAAAAATAGTAATACTTAATTGGGAGGGAAAGTATATGCCCTATTTTCTATAAACATTGAATAAACAATTCAAATATGTTAAATAACTTGTTTTTACCGTATCAATTTTATTTCAAATCCGTAAAAATAATTATAATTTAGGCCCCTTATAAAATGATCAATTTAGCGAACTAATTAGTGTTTGTCTTTAAAGTCCGATATCTGTGTTGTTACTCTAATTTATTTACAGGCTTTAATTACCAACAATGAATAAAACCGAAAAAATCCTAATTTAATTTCAAGCTAATATCCCAAATATGAAAAAAGTTCTGATCCTTGGTGCCGGCCTCGTTTCCAGGCCCATAATTACATATTTACTTGATCACAATTATCAGGTAACGGTTACTTCCCTGAACAAAAAAGATGCTGAATCCATGGTAAAAGACTATCCGAACGGGAAAGCCCTGGAGTGGGAGTCGGATGATGAGGAGACACTCGAAAGAATGGTAAAAGAGCACGATCTGGTGGTAAGCCTTTTGCCTTATAAGTTTCATGTGCAGGTAGCCGGATTTTGCATTCAGAATGGGAAAGACATGGTAACCGCCTCTTATATTATTCCGGAAATGCAGGCCTTACATGAAAAGGCTAAGGAAGCAGGGATCATTATCCTGAATGAGCTGGGTTTTGATCCTGGCCTTGATCACATGTCAGCAAAAAGGGTGATAGATGAAGCTCATGCAAAAGGTGGAGAAATAGAGGCTTTTTATTCTTTGGGTGGAGCTTTACCGGCACCGGAATACGCTGACAATCCACTGCGTTATAAATTTACATGGAGCCCGAAAGGCGTGTTAATGGCCGGAAACAGCGATGGCAGATGCCTCAGAAACGGAGAAGAGGTTTTTGTCCCAGCCAAGGATATATTTAAAAACCTGTTTCACATAGATTTCCCCGGAGTAGGGGAACTAGTCGCCTATCCGAACAGGGATTCAACAGAGTATATCTATATTTACAGCATTCCTGAAGTAAAAACCATTTGCCGGGCCACCCTTCGCTACCCCGGGTGGTGTAAAACCATGGATGCAATGAAAGAACTGAACCTTATCTCTTATGAAAAGCTGGATCTTACTGATATGACTTATGCTGATTTAATGGCTGAATTAATCCATGCAAAAAATTCAACTAATATCAGAACAAAAGTTGCCGAGTACCTGAATATAAACAAGGATGCTCATCCAATTGAAGCAATGGAATGGCTGGGGCTTTTTGATCAAACGATCATAAAAAAAGGCCTGGGTTCAACTTTTGATGTCACTGCTGAGTTGATGATCAATAAAATGCAACTTGGCAGGGATGAAAAGGATATGGTCGTTCTCCAGCATGACTTCCTTGTCAAATACAAGGACGGCAAAAAAGAGGTGATTCGTTCAAGAATGCTGGATTTCGGAACACCGGCAACGGATACTTCCATAGCCAGAACCGTGGCCTTACCTGCTGCAATAGGGGTTCAGCAGATACTTGAAAATAAAATTCCATTAACAGGTGTTCACAGGCCGGTTCACCCTGAAATCTACAATCCTATTCTTGACGAACTGGAAAAAATCGGAATTCATATCGATGAAGAAAAAGGATTACCGGAAAGTGAACTCCCCTTTCAGTAAAAAGCAGTATAAGAATACAAGGGTTTTATGAAAAATAGCATGATTAAGGAAAGTTTTGTTATTTATTGAAGAATTTCCGGAATATTGGTCTTTAAAAAACTATATTTATCTTTAGTTTTGAAAAATAATTGAAAACCGGTAGTAAAAGGTATGGAAATTGATGGAAAGTATTTGCTTTTAGTTCCGGTAGAAGATACAAAAATGACAGGTTTTTTCAGACATGAGGTATAAAGGTTTTATAATTTCATCCATTCTCCTGATTGTTGTGCTGTTTTCGGGATGTAAAACCTATGAGCCCCAGATCATACAGGGGGCAAACCTCTCCTATCTTTACAACCCGGGCTCCACCTCCCTGCATCCAAGGTTTATGATCTACCACAGCAACCAAACCACAACTAATTTAATGGTAAAGGTTTACCCGGTTGAGTTGCTTTTTAATCAGGCAAATGCCGAGGGTAAATATCAGGCCTGGTTAAGCATCCGGTACCGCTCTTTTGAACTGGGGAAAACCCGCATACTGATTGACTCTTCATCGCTGGAGTTTCCCTTACAACTGGAGGGTCTTAAAAAAGAATTTGTAACCAATATTAATTTGAATACACAACCTGGCAGAAAGTACCTGGTTGAGGTAGTTGTAATGGACAGGTTACGGAGAACTGCGGTTCAGTCTTTTCTCTCGGTTGACCGTACTTCTGTAGTAAATTCACAAAATTTCATGGTATTAAATCATAAAAACCGGAGTGTTATCTTTAATCCTGTAGTGGACAGCAATATGGTTTTTGATGTTTATTACCCGAAAAAAACGCTGGACACATTGTATGTAAGATATTACAAACCCGATAACCGGATTCCCTATACACCCAATTTATTACTCACCACTCCATCCAGGTTAAGTGATCCGGACAGTGTCTGGATTATGCCCTACTGGGATAATGAGGGTATCCGGATCAATAAAAAAGGAGTGTATCAGTTTGCAATAGATTCCCTTGACGAAACCGGTTGCAACATTTTTTATTTCGGACAGTTTTATCCAGCTGTTAAAACACCCGAACAAATGATTGAACCCTTGGCCTACCTGTTGACTGATAACGAAATGGCACAAATGTACCAGGAGGATGCAAAACTGGCTGTGGACAATTTCTGGCTGGAATCGGCCGGGGATATCGACCGGGCAAAAGAGCTCATCCGGATTTATTACAACAGGGTCTTGTATGCTAATTATTATTTTACTTCTTTCAAGGAAGGCTGGAGAACCGACCGCGGAATGATCTATCTGATTTACGGACCCCCAACAGGTCTGTATAAAACTCCTACCGAGGAGAAATGGGTTTATGGCAAAGAAAACAATGAAAATAAAATCACATTTGTATTCAGGAAGGTTGACAGTCCGTTTTCTTATAATGTTTACAGCCTTACCCGGAGTGAGGATTTGAATTCAAGGTGGGTGCAGGCAGTCAGGTCATGGAGACAGGGAAACATTTTTGTTGTAGGTAATGAATAATCATTTTAGAAATCACGAAGGGAAAAAACAGGAGTTGCTTTATGGCATGCATTCTTTGATGGAAGCAATTCTGGAAGGGAAAGAACTTGACAAGGTCCTGATCCGGAAAGGACTAAAGAATGAACGAAGCCAGGAAATGCTTAAGCTTCTTAGAGAACGGGGAATTCCCGTTCAGTTTGTGCCTCACGAAAAGCTTCAGCGGATAACCAGGAAAAATCATCAGGGGATTATCGCATTTGGTTCATTAATTGAATACAGCAATATCGAAACCCTGATTCCGGGGCTTTTTGAAGAAGGAGAAGTTCCCTTTATAATTGTTCTGGATGGTATTACGGATGTCAGAAACCTGGGGGCTATTGCACGGACTGCCGAATGTGCAGGAGTGAATGCTCTTTTGCTACCAACAAAAGGAGCAGCTCAGATAAATGCCGATGCCATTAAGACCTCCTCCGGTGCCTTAATGAATATGAACGTTTGCCGCACAGATGATCTCAACAAAACCCTATTGTTTCTAAAGAACTCCGGTTTGAAAATTGTGGCTGCTACTGAAAAAACTGAAAACACCCATTTTTCTGCCGATCTCACAGGACCCATAGCCCTGATCATTGGTTCTGAAGAAAAAGGAATTTCCCAGGCTCTAATCTCTCTTTCCGATTTGCACGTAAAAATTCCCCTTTTAGGTAAAGTGAGTTCCCTGAATGCTTCTGTTGCCGGTGCGGTGATAATGTATGAAATTATGAGGCAAAGAAGTTTGGTTTAGTTAGTTCAACTGTCACTCTTATTTCGTTATTATCCGAAAGTATAAGCGCTGGAAAGTGCTTTCTCATAATTTAACCAATTCTCTTTTTCCTGTTTTGTGCAAGGCATGACCTACATTGCAAATTTTCGAGAATTACAGTTCTTATAATCCTGTTTAGAAATGTAATACATTCTGGTCGCAATCAGAAGAGACTGTTGACTCCGGAGGAGTCATATTATTATAACCCGTATAGTATTAGATGATGCTGACTCCATAGGAGTCACATTTCAATCATATTTCATTTTTCAAAATACAATTCTGGCAACACAATTTTAATTTCTTTCTTATTAGCAGTATTTTCATTGTTGTTTTCCCAAAATAAGATAAACCTTATCTTCGATTCTGCTAGCTGATATCCTTGGTTTTCCAATGATTCTCTAACTAATTGAAAGGCTTTTGAAAATTTCACTATCTGCTCGTCATTTAAATTTACAAGCCCATCCTCATTGACTTTTAAAGTGTCTCCACTGTTCAACATATTTACTCTTCTTTGGATAAAAGCAAAATATCCTAACTGAATATCCTTGTGCGTAAGATGATAAACCAAATGATTGGGCGAAGAATGATTCTCACTGTTTTTCTCACGATGAATATTCTCAGCGTAAATATCATTAAGGTAATCACCATTATAATGGATAGTCAGGTTTTGCTTAGCCCGTGTCATTGCCACATACAGCTGTCGCTTGGAGTTATCTGAACTATCATCAAAATTTTCAAGCATCAAGAACACATTCTGAAACTCTTTTCCTTTTGCCTTATGAATGGTGGAAACAATAATTGTTTCTCCTTTTTGAGTAATGAAATCTTCGATTTTTGATTCCTTAATAAAAACCTCAAAATCTGAACTGTATTTTACTTTTGGATTTGTTTTTTGAAAATCAACAAAAAGGTTTTTACAAAAATCGTAATTTGAACTTTTACTATGTTTTCTGGCAAACATTCTTTTTGCATTGTTCCATGCATCCAAACTTATTGTCGGTGTAGTTTCATCTAATCCCAGGTCCTGGATAAACGACCTGATTTCAAATAGATTGTAAAGACTAAATCCATCATTAGATTGGATTAATTTTGCCGGAATCCCATTTTTAAGAAGTAAACCGGTAATTTGCAGAGCCTCCTCGTTAGTTTTTGTCAATACACCGGTAGTACCGGATAAATCTGTTGAAAGTATTTCATTTACAAAGGGAACCACAAAGTTGCCATGGGTGTAATTAACAATACGAATGTTCCCGTTATCCTTATAAAAAGAGATAATTGGAGTTGTTTTAAAACGATGCTGTATTTGTTCAACATATTTATTTGTAAACTCAACCAGATTTTTTTTACTCCGGTAGTTTTCTACCAATTCATATTTAGTTGAATTCTTTTCCGTAATAAATTGCTCAAAATATTTCGAGTCAGCCCCTCTGAAAGTGTAAATGTTCTGGTCATCATCTCCAACAGCAACAATCCTCATTTCTTCATTCTTTTCCATTAAGGATTTTATCAAGCCAAATTCATGTACATCCATATCCTGTGCTTCGTCAATCACAAGTACATTTTTTACAATTCTGCTTGGTTCAACTTCTCCATTTTCTATTTTCTCAATAGTTTGTTGAAGAATTTCGTCAGATTTCTCAATATTTCCAACCCTTCCAAGCAAATCAAAACAGTATGAGTGAAATGTTTTGATTTCAATAAAATTTGCTGCATTACCAATTAATTTGATTAATCTTTTTTTGAACTCAGTAGTAGCTGCTCTGGAAAATGTTAGCATTAGTAATTGTTCGTGCTTAATATCTTCCATTAATAAGAGGGAAGCTAATTTGTGAACCAATACTCTGGTTTTTCCACTTCCAGGACCAGCCGCAACAAGGATATATTGATTCAGATTGTCTTTTATTATCTTAAGTTGCCTTGGCGACAACTCACCGAAAAGCTGCTTAAACTTTTTGGGTGTGATGTTCCTTTGGAGTTCTTCTTTGCGGCTTCCCGGAAAATATTTTTTCAGAAATGAAGTATAATTCAATTGAAAATAGTCCTCAACAAAACTTAATGCTTCCTGGTAATCAATTAACATCTTTTTAGCATATTCACCAACTATATGAATTTGTTGCATTTTGTTTTGATAAAACTGCTCCAGTTTGCTGTAATCATCTATCTTGTACTGAATTTGATTGTTTTGTTCAAGTCTGTCAATCGTTAGTTTATTGTAAATAACGAGAAAACCACCTTCAATTTTGATTGCTTCAATTCTTGAAAGGTAAAAAAGTGCATCTTCGATATCTTCAACAGATGTATCGATCTTAAACATTGCGGATGCTTTTACATAATTATCTCTTAATTCATGAACGGAAAACTCAACCAAAGTTTCGTTTGACCCAACTTTATCTTTACCCTGAGCATTTTGAGTTTTATTAAAAAGATATTTTAAAATAAATTCAGATAACAAATGTCTCTTCTCCAATTTAATCTTTAAAATATCTTTAGGTTGATTACAAATTATTGAAACATGGTTCTTCGAATAATTTTGATTCTGGTGTTTTATCCAGTTTTTAATAGCCCAGAAATTCAGGATTGTCTTAATTTTATTTGGGTTAACATTCGCACAATTATTCTCCAGTGCGCCCTCATTTAACTCTTTCAGATTAAATACTTTTTCATGTTCTTCTATTACAGGTAGAAGAAAGTTTTCAATTTTAGCAAAAGAACTTAAAATAGAAAGTGAGCGATTTACATTATCGCCTTTCTTAATAAAAGCTGTTAAATCTTTGGTATCTGCCAATATTTTCTCTTCCC
>JANTGF010000102.1 GCA_024763075.1 Bacteroidales bacterium
TGGGTAAGAGTTGACCACAGGATTATAAACCTGATGCAACACAATTATCCTTCAAGATGGCCAAACGATAACGTAAGCTGGAATACCATTGATGGCAATGACCCGGGTCCGGCTACACCGGATGATTTAAGGATTGCAGATTTTGAATATCTGCCGAACAACAACTTCCGGCCGGAAAGAGGTTATTATCATTTTTCACATTACAGGTATTCACGTTACGATGACTGGCTGACTACATGGCAGGGACCTGCTCCGCAGTTGCGTGCATGGGAAAATGAAATGCTGAAGGCAGAAGCTATGGTACGTACAGGTGATGTTGCCGGTGCAACTGCTATTCTGAATGACGCCAACGGTGCCAGGATTGCCCGTGGAGGTTTACCTGAAGCTGCTCCGGCCAACGCGGATGAAGCTTTGGAGATTATCTTTTATGAACGTGATGTAGAACTGATGCTGACTCAGGGAGGAACAGGTTTCTTTGATATGAGAAGAAGGGATATGTTGCAAAAAGGTACAATCCTTCATTTTCCGGTACCTGCTGCTGAGCTGGAAATTGTTGGAGCAGAATGGTACACCATATCAGGAGCTCCCGATGGTCAGAATATTTCAAACGGAATGTGGAGAGGTTACGATGGTTTAACTTCACCTCCGAATTAAAATGAACATCTTTTTGATGGAAATTTTGAAATATTTAAATTCATTGCTATAAATTTAAAAATTGAAAAAAATGAAATATAGAATAATAAACATTTTTGGACTTTTCGTAGTGGCTGCTTTCTTATTTTCTTCTTGTACAGATTCCGATATAAAGAAAGCACAGGACAGCTATGACTGGTCTAAGGTTCAGCCAAAAATCCTTGATTTTTCCGGTCCTACACTGGTTTCCGCATCAGGTCAGGTACCTTCCCTTTATTCGGTTGCCGGAAGGGGTGGTTCTACCTATGAGTTTACTCCTGTTGGATGGGGTGCTGATATTCAGATTGACGAAGAGTTCAATTTCAAAGCTTATGTTACCTGGAATCAGGCAAGCGTTGACACTGCTGCTTTGTTAGTAGTTGTGGAAACGACCCATGCCGGGGTGAAATCTGACCCCGATACCCTGGCAGTCACACTTGAGGCTTTCTGCCCGATGACTGTTGATGATTTTGTCAATAGTTCATGGACAGGTTCTGAAACTGGTGATAGTGAAGTAGATCCACTGACTGTTACCTTTGAAAAAGGGTCCGGAGATGTGATCATTGCTAAAGCCACTGATGGTATTCCTGCATTCTTGTCTCAGGTTTACACTGGCTGGGGTGAGTCTTTTCAGGCAGGCTATGGTTTTGAAGGCGATGTGCATTTAACCGTTGGTTTACTGGACGGAGGTATTTCCGGTGATGGAGATAATTACTGGGGACAAACACTACCCGGCCCGTATGATTACTGGCAGGTTGTTGCCGGTAACTGGAACGGTTGTGGTGCAGCTCCTCACATGAGTATTTCATTTGGCCTGGACTGGGCAAATGATGGTGCTGCAAACAGACAAAGCCAGATTGAGATTGACCAGGATTAAATAATTCTGATTGTTATATAAAAAAAGGGGTGAGCAGTCATCCCTTTTTTTAATTCCCGTAATATACCAATAGCATCCTTAACATATTTTGGGTCAGTTGAACTTTCTGTGGAATAAGATTTATACCGGAACTAAAATACTAAAAATCGTAATCCGATATTTTCCAATAATTAAGCCTGTCCTCATGTCGCCGGAGCTTTATCTCGCTCCGCCATAGCTTTGCGACGGCGAGGACGGAGGAACAAAGGCTTTAATATATCAGCCAGGGCTGAAGCCCACGGATAAACAGACAAATACAAAAAGAACCCCTATATTTGTGCCATATGGCATAATATTTATTGCAGGTTATTGGATATTAATGTATAAATATGTGATTGCCGCCTTGATGCAGGTACTTTCCATTAGAGAACCCCGGAGTGGGTTCAACCCGGTAGCCACAGTTTCATCTGTGGCTAATCAATACAAAACATATTCACAACCCGTGTAGGGTTGAAACAAATATTCAACCACCTCCGGGGTTGCGGAATGTGGTAGGTATTGTCCACCCTGGATGGTGCCGGGGTTACCTTCTTTAACCCCCTCCGGGGTAAAATATATCCGGGAGTATCAACAATTAACTGTATCAGAACTCCTGTGTCAAATTCCTGTTCTGAATGCAACAAGAATGTATTACATTTCTAAAATTGATATAAGTGCTTTAGTTTTCTAAGATTTGCAATGAGGGTCATGCATTGCACAAAACAGGAGTAAATAAGCCTGTTCGCGTGTCGCCGCAGCTTTACCGTGCTCCGCCATAGCTTTGCGACGGCGAGGACGGAGGAACAAAGGCTTTAACAATTCAGCCAGGGGTGAAGCCCACGGATAAACAGACAAATACAAAAAGAACTCCGAAGTGGGTTCACCTCTTGATTCGCATTTATAACTATTTATAGTAAGCTTAATCCCCAACTTTTTAAATTGATCCGTTATGTAGTTGAATCCTTATTTTTCTTTCATTCTTTTATATCTCTCCGGTACTTTTATCCATTATTATTTCCTCATCTTCAAATTAAGTTTAATTTTTCTTACTTTTGCAAATATTTTAAAATCGAATAAATGAGCAATTATCATTTAACCCACCTCAGGGAGCTGGAATCTGAATCTATATATGTTATGCGTGAAGTGGCTGCGCAGTTTGAGAATCCTGTCCTGTTATTTTCAGGAGGAAAAGACTCAATTGTAATGTTCCATCTTGCAAGAAAAGCTTTCTGGCCGGCAAAAGTACCTTTCCCGTTAATGCATATAGATACCGGCCATAATTTTAAGGAAACGATTGAGTTCCGGGATCGTTTAATGGAAAAAACCGGGGCTACCTGTATCGTTCGTTATGTTCAGGATACAATTGATCAGGGGAAAGTAGTGGAAGAAACCGGTGTAAATGCAAGCAGGAATATATTTCAAACCATTACATTACTGGATGCAATTGAAGAATTAAAGTTTGATGCTGCTTTGGGAGGTGGAAGGAGGGATGAAGAAAAAGCACGGGCCAAAGAACGGTTCTTTTCCCACAGGGATGAATTTGGCCAGTGGGATCCGAAAAATCAACGGCCGGAACTTTGGAATATGTTTAACGGCAAAAAGCGTTTGGGTGAACATTTTAGGGTTTTTCCTATAAGTAACTGGACAGAAATGGATGTGTGGCAATATATTTATATGGAGAACATAGAAATTCCGAATTTGTACTTCACACATAAAAGAGAAGTGTTTCTTAGGGACGGGGTGTGGCTTGCAAAAGCTCCATTTATGAAGCTGAAGGATAGTGAGAAAGTTGAAATTCGTGATGTCAGATGCCGAACCATTGGGGACATTACCTGTACAGGAGTTACCTTATCTAAAGCGGATAATCTTGAAGACATCATTGATGAAGTAGCTGCCACAAGAGAAACTGAAAGAGGTGGCAGAGCAGACGACAAACGTTCTGATGCTGCTATGGAAGACAGGAAAAAGGAGGGGTATTTTTAATTCATTAAGGTTGTTAAACTTTGTGAATCCTTTGGGATATCCTTTGGGTCCTTAGTGGTTATAATTGGTTTTTCTTTCTTACCACGAAGGAACCCTAAGGAATGCACAAAGGTATCACAAAGTAAGAAGTTCAATAATGGAAATATTTAATAATTATCTATCAGGAATATAATAATATTGAATTTTTACTTATCTAATGTCATACAACTAGCTTTAAGTGCGAAGCATTAGTAAAACAAATTAAAAATCATTTATATGTCAGAAACAACATCAGGATACTTAAATATGGAACTGCTTCGGTTTACAACTGCCGGGAGCGTGGATGATGGTAAAAGTACCTTAATAGGAAGGCTTCTGTATGATAGCAAGGCTATTTTTGAGGATCAGATGGAAGCCATTGAAAAGGCAAGTAAAAAAGTGAGTGATGATGAAGACGTAAACCTGGCATTGCTTACCGATGGACTTCGTGCAGAACGGGAACAGGGTATTACTATTGATGTTGCTTACCGGTATTTTGCCACTCCCAGGAGAAAATTTATCATTGCCGATACTCCCGGGCATGTGCAATATACCCGTAATATGGTTACCGGTGCATCCACAGCAAATGTGGCACTTATTCTTATAGATGCAAGAAACGGGGTAATTGAGCAAACATTACGACATAGTTTTATTGCTTCCCTTCTCCAGATCCCACATATGATTGTTTGTGTGAACAAAATGGATCTGGTGGATTTTAAAGAAGATGTTTTTGATGATATCAAAATTCAATTTAATAAAATTGCCTCTAAACTTGATATTAAAGATATCCGTTTTGTACCCATCAGTGCGAAAATGGGAGATAATGTAGTTGACCGTTCAAAAAATATGGAATGGTATGATGGCCCAACACTGATGTATTTGTTGGAAACCATTCATATTGTAAGTGACTATAACCATTCATTGGGACGTTTTCCGGTACAGTATGTCATCCGGCCGCAATCGGATAAGTTCCACGACTACAGGGGTTATGCAGGAAGAATTGCCAGTGGAATTTTTGAGAAAGGTCAGAAAGTAAAGGTTTTACCCTCCGGACACACTTCAACTATTAAGGCAATTACTACAATGAATGAAGAACTGGAATCAGCTTATGCTCCACAGTCCGTTGCAATTAACCTGGAGGACGATATTGATATCAGCAGGGGTGATATGATTGCAGGAGAAAATAAGGAGCCCGAAATAAGCCGGAATATTGATGTTATGATCTGTTGGTTAGGCGAAACTCCTTTGAGGTTGCAGGGGAAATATGGCCTAAAGCATACAACAAATGACCTGCGTTGTATTGTGAGTGAGGTAAAGTATAAAATTGATGTAAACACCCTGGATAAGAATTACGATGATAAATCCATTAAACTGAATGAAATTGCCCGGATTTCGCTGAAATTAACCAAACCGGTTGTTTATGATCCTTACAAAATAAACCGTGTAACCGGTAGTGTAATTCTAATCGATGAAGCTACCAATAATACCGTTTGTGCCGGAATGATTATTTAAAAAATGGATTTTATAAGGCGCAGCTTGTGCGTATATCCATGACCATTTTTATCGCTTATGCCTTGATAATCAATGGAATCAATATGGACATTCCCTGAAGCATGTATGATTTCCCCCTCTCCGGTTAATATTCCAACATGGGTGATTATTCCGTCTTCATTGTCAAAAAAGGCAAGGTCACCGGGTTTAGATTCCTTTAGAAATGGAACAAGATTCCCTTCTCCAGCTTGCTGACCGGCATCCCTGGGTAGTTTTAAACCGTTAATTTTGAAAACAATTTGCGAAAACCCCGAACAATCAATCCCAAACAGTGATCTTCCTCCCCACAGATAAGGAGCATGAAGAAAAGAAAGGGCTGTTTCAATAATGGCTTCTCCCGGATCCACTGACTGATCAGTAAAACCATTGGTTTCCAGTATGTAAGTAGTCCTGCCGAGGATAAAAGTATTTTTCTTTTTGTTAAATTCGGGTAAAGTAGAACCGGGGAGAATCAGAAAATTATCATTCCGGTCATTTGTATTATAGATGCGTGTTAATCTTTGGGTTATGTAAAAGCTTCCGTTTTGGATAGAATCGAGTTTTTCCTTTGAAATTCCCTGAGCATCATTCAATTCAATCCAACCTGAATATCCGTCGTAAAAGCTTTCTGTTTCTATCCATCCTCCAATTTTTCTTTTTATCCGGTAAGTTTCACCCAAAAGCATCTGATTTACCATTTCGGCCCTGTGGTCGGGTCCCGACCTTACCGGAATCAATACTTTGGATGTTATTCCGAATTCCTCCATCACTGCCTTTGTTTAAAAAATGAATTTATCAAAAGTAATAAAAATTACCTGATATTTATTAATTAGTGCTTCTAAGAAAACTCTTAATTTTTCAAGTGGCTTCTGAGAGACACTAATTATAAAAACAGAGTATTGTTAAAGTTACTAAGTGGAAGCTTTTTTATTTTATCCGGGATTGAATGTTACCGGATATTCTATGGTTTGTATTATCAAAATCAGTTTAGGTGAAACCTTCTTAAGATCAGTCCTTTATCAGATAATGGAGTGAATGCTAAATTTTAGTTAACTTTGCACTGTTTTTTTAAAAAGTATTATTTTATTGATTCAGGGTGTAAATTACGAATGAGTGAAATGCTGCCTTCAGATATTACATATAATAGTTGAATGAAAAAGTTTTTTGAGATAATTAAAAATTCCTATAATGGAATTATAAAAGGGCTGATATTACTTGTTGCCCTGGTTGTAATGGTTTATATTTTTCCGAGGGAGGCGAAATTTAAATATGAATTTTATAAGGGGAAACCCTGGATGCACAGTGATTTGATTGCTGAAAGTAATATACCGGTTTATAAATCGGAAATAGAACTGGCCGGGGAGAAGGATAGTATCCTGAAGGATTATAAACCTTATTTTGATTATGACAGTACAGTTTATTTGCAGGAGATTAAAAAATTTGAAGATGTTTTTGATCAGACATGGAAGGACTGGATTGCAAAGAAATATCAGATGAATGAAGCTACAACCGGTCGTAACCGTTTGAAAAATAAGCTTCAAAAGACCAAAAGCGAATATTTCTCATTTGCAAAGGAAGTCTTGGGTTTCATATATGACCGGGGCATTGTTGAACCCTCTCAGTATATTGAAAATAAAGAAGGGGGAACCCCAGTCTATGTTCTCAGAGGCAATGTGGCGATGGAAATGGCTTTTTCCGAGCTTTTTAGTCAAAAGAAAGCTTATGAATATGCAAATACTCAGTTTGAGAGTTATAAAGCACAAACCAGCACTGAGAATAAAAAAGCCGCTGAATTTTTTAAACAGATAAACATTGCCAATTTTATCCAGCCAAATTTGTTTTTTAACAAGGAACTATCGGATAAGGAAAAGAATACTTTAATCGAAGATATTTCATTGACAGCAGGAATGGTCCAGGAAGGTCAGAAAATTATTTCAAGGGGTGAATTGGTGACTTCAGACAAGTACAGAATACTTGAATCATTAAAAAAGGAGTATGAGGCCGGTTCCGGTACTTCTTTTAATCATATGATGATCATATTTGGGCAGGTTATTATTGTAGGTGCTATGCTGGCAATTTTATATCTGTTTTTATTTCATTTCAGGCGGGAGATATTCCAGAATAATCTGCACACTTTTTTTATAATGCTTTTGGTACTTATTTTTGTGCTTATCATTCGCCTTGCATCTTCCACACAGGAAATAAGTGTATATTTTATCCCATTGGTTATCGTTCCTATCATTATCCGGAACTTCTTCGATTCGCGGCTGGCTTTGTTCATTCATATGGTTTTGATTATGATAACAGGATTCCTGGTACCTAATTCCTTTGAATTCATATTTTTGAATTTTAGTGCAGGCGTGGTTGCTATATTTACTATGACAAATGTTTACAGAAGAGGAATACTTTTTTTGACGGCAGTTCTTGTAGCACTTTCTTACTCAATCTTATACCTTGGCCTTGGAGTTATCCAGGAAGGTAATTTGCAAAATATAAACTGGCTGAATTTTGCCTGGTTTGCCGGAAATGGCATTCTTGTTTTACTTTCTTATCCGCTTATTTACATTTTTGAAAAGACATTTGGATTTTTGTCTGATGCTACTTTGCTGGAGCTCGCAGATACAAATCAAACATTGCTCAGGAACCTGGCTGAGAAAGCACCCGGCACTTTTCAGCATTCATTACAGGTAGCCAATCTTTCTGAAGAAGCCTGCAGGGCTGTGGGAGGAAATCCTTTATTGGTAAGAACAGGTGCACTTTATCATGATATTGGGAAAACTAAGGATCCCATGTATTTTGTTGAAAATCAAACCGGAGGCTTTAATCCTCACGATAATCTTAATTTTGAGGACAGCGCCGCAATAATCATTGGTCATGTAACTAAAGGAGTGGAGATTGCCAATAAAAATAAGCTGCCTCAGCAGATCATCGATTTTATTCGTACACATCATGGTACAACCAAGGTTCAGTATTTTTACAGGTCTTTCATAAAGAATTATCCTGAAGAGGTTGTGGATGATTCAAAGTTTTCATATCCGGGACCAAAACCATCAACCATTGAAATGGGAGTACTCATGATGGCAGATTCCGTAGAAGCTGCTTCCAGAAGTCTTAAAGATATTGATAATGAGAAGATTAATTCCCTGGTTGAAAAGATAATTAATTATCAGTTTGAAGAAGGTCAGTTTAATGAAACTCCCATTACCCTGCTGGATATTACACGGATCAAGAAAATATTTAAGAAACGCTTGTCAAATATTTATCATGCAAGGATTGAATATCCTGACAAACCTGGTGAAAAATAATCTCTCTCAGGTCTTGTTGAAAAAGTCTGTAATACATTAATATTTAGTTGATTTTGTGCTTTTCAGTAATCCCTATCTTAGGGTTTGCTGAAAAAGTTTGTAACGCATTAGATTCAAGGCGGCAAGGCGAAGCTGTATATGAATACTGCGATGCCGAAGCCAACGAAGAAGATAATGTGTTACAACCTAACAAAAAATACAGACTTATTTATTCATTTTATAAGAAAAAGCTTGCATTTTAAACGGCAATATTTTATATAACGCAAATTGTTAGTTGATTTTGTATTTTTCAGTAATCCCTATCTTAGGTCAATCACTTCAATCCCAGGATGTTTACTGACATCAAATTTGAAAAGGGAATCGTCCACTGGCTGGTAGTCATAATCAATGATTTTCAGTTGGTAATGCATACCGTCTTTCCCAAAATACCGGGCTGAAAACAATTCCTGTTTTTCTTTATCCAGGTAAATGCGAATTCTTGAATAAGGCTTGTTTAAATCATTTGGATAAAGGTCTATAATCTCATAAATCTTCCCGCCAACCTCTTCTTCCTTTACTAGTTTGTAAGAAAACTCTTTTCTGTAATCTGTGAAAAATAATGACGGATTTTCAAAAAAATCCTGTTCTTCCTCAGTTGAATCGGGTGTGTTAATGTTTACTTCTTCTTCGTCAGCCAGATAGTTCCAAAGTGTGGCGCCGTCAAAAAATATCTCCATATTGTTCATTTTCATGACATACATTTTACCTTTCAGTGTAAACTCACCTGTGTACGAAGTTTCGGAATCTTCTTTTAAATCTATTATTGTGATTTTGAAACCGGCTTTAATTGCCGGATATGATTGGCTTTTATTTTTGAATTCTTCCAGGATCTTGTCTGCGGCCGGGTCTTTTATCTGAGACATAACAGGTTGCCATATCAATAGTAACACTGCTGAAAACAAGCCGGTTAAGACTTTGGTAAAACTATTTATTCTTCTATGATTCATCTGATTCTTTGTTAAGGTCATTCAAGAATCGTTCCAAAGAGTATTCATCACTGATCAGAACTTTTCTGGCTTTACTTCCTTCAAAAGGTCCGACTATTCCAGCCGCTTCAAGCTGGTCAATAATCCGTCCGGCACGATTATATCCGATGGAAAGTTTCCTTTGGATCAAGGATGTAGAGCCTTGCTGGTGAAGGACTACCAAACGGGCGGCTTCTTCAAATGCAGCATCCTTTTGTTGCGATTCAGCTTCTTCCGACAGAGTATGGCCATCATCGGAATATTCCGGTAGAAGAAAAGCAGAAGGATATCCTCTTTGGGATCCAATATACTCAGTGATTTGCTCTATCTCAGGAGTATCAATAAAGGCACATTGAATTCGCATCAGATCACCACCACCTGAACTGATGAGCAAATCGCCTCTTCCTATGAGCTGATTGGCCCCCGGACTATCCAAAATAGTTCTGGAATCAATCATAGAAGTAACTCTGAAAGCCATTCTTGCCGGGAAATTTGCTTTAATTACCCCCGTAATAATATTGGTTGTAGGCCGTTGAGTAGCAATAACCAGGTGAATCCCAATGGCACGGGCTATTTGTGCGATTCTTGCCAGAGGCGCTTCAATCTCCCGGCCGGCAGTCATGATCAGGTCGGCAAACTCATCAATAACCAGTATTATGTAAGGCAGATACTTATGGCCTTTTTCAGGGCTCAGTCGCCGGGTTATAAATTTGTCATTGTATTCTTTAATATTCCTTACATGTGCTTTTTTCATAAGATCATACCTTGCATCCATCTCAATGGTGAGAGAATTAAGGGTATTGATAACTTTCTGTGTATCTGTGATAATCGGATCCTCTGTATCCGGCAACTTGGCAAGGAAGTGGCGTTCAATTTTCGAATAAAGGGTAAGCTCTACCTTTTTTGGGTCAATAAAAATAAATTTAAGCTCCGCAGGGTGTTTTTTGTACAATAAGGAAGCAATAATTATATTTAAACCTACTGATTTACCCTGACCGGTAGCACCTGCAATTAAAAGGTGGGGCATTTTTGTGAGGTCAAAAATGTAGGCTTCATTGGAAATTGTTTTTCCAAGAGCAATGGGTAATTCCATATTTGTTTCCTGGAATTTCCGGGAAGTTACCATAGATTTCATGGAGACAACCTCCGGATTTTGATTGGGAACTTCAATCCCTATGGTTCCTTTACCAGGCATGGGAGCAATGATCCTTATACCCAGGGCAGAAAGACTTAATGCAATATCATCCTCAAGGTTCTTGATCTTTGAAATCCTTACCCCCGGAGCCGGTATAATCTCATAAAGAGTGATCGTTGGCCCAATGGTAGCTTTTATTTTTACAATTTCAATCTTATAATGCCGGAGAGTTTCAACAATTCTGTTCTTATTATCCAGTAGCTCCTCTTTGCTGACTACCGAATTGCCTGAATAATGATCTTGTAATAGCTGGACTGATGGAGCCTGATATTCTGACAAATCAAGCTTGGGATCATAATTCTCCAGGAATTCAGGTTTGATGTTTTTGCCGTTCAATCTGTCTTCTTCAACTTTCTTTTCAATGGTTAGTTCAACTTCGGTTTTATTCTTTATTTCCTTTCCGTCTTTACCTATCGTTTTTGTTGTAAACTTCAAATGTGGGTCTGGGTCCTTTTCTTTTTGTTTCAGACTTTCTTCATTTGCAGGAGACTCCTCTGCTGATGACGGAGTGATAATTTCCATCTCATCTTCCAATGGATCCGGTAGTATAGTTTCCCTGTTTTTTTCAATTTCTGAAGCTGGCTGAGTAGTAGTTTTTTTCCGTTTGAACCATGAAAGTGCCGGTTTATAGGTAAATAACAGGAAGGCAAAATCCAGAAATAAAATTAAAAGGCCGGTACCAGCCAGTCCCAGAACAGAGTTTAACCAGAGGGTAATCATATACCCGTGACCTCCCCCGGGTCCACTTCCAAGGTAAGTCGCATCTTTGCCGGCTAAAAAGCTCAGGGTGATTGAAATCAGGATCATCCCGGCCAGGCCTTTAGCAAGGATTTTTCCTGTGGATACAATTTTAATTTTGAGTGTCTTAAGACCAAGTAGAATAAATAAAACAGGGATGATGAAGGATGCCAGACCAAACCAATCGTAAATCAGGAGATTCCCAAACCAGGCGCCGGATTTACCTGCCCAGTTTTCAACCTTTATTTCAGAACTTGATAAAATGTTTGAATTGAAACTTTGGTCAGCCTTCCATGTGAACAGATAAGATATTAATGCAAGAAGTAAAAACAGAGCCAGCAGGATGAAAAAAATACCGAACGCTAATTTTAATCTCTCATCACGAAGAAACCGGCTGATTTTACCGGGTCCTCTTTTTTTTGTTTTTTTTGAGCGTGTTTTTTTTTTCATAAAAAATAAACTTATTGCCATTTTATGCAAAAGTAAACTTTTAACGCTGAAATTAACAGTAAAATTATGATAAGACTGAAAAATCCCAAATTTTTTGTAGTTTCTGTATCCCTGCTACTCGGATTCCATTAGCTTATACAGTACAGTCTCCAGATATGTCCGGGATACCTCTTTATAGTCAGCTGTTTTTACAAACCCTGATGCAGCAATTTTCTTATTATAAACAGCATTGGCCGTTAACTTCATTTTCAGACTGGGAAGCTGGAGATAAAATTCCATTAGTACTCCGTCTATATCATGATAGGGTGTGGTCCTGTTTGGATTTGGTATAGGAATTTCAGTGGTGTAGAATATTTCCAGTGTATCCTGATCCTCCATTTCCGGGAATGTAACAATGGCTTTTTTACAAGTCAGCCCACAGATATCTTTAGTCTCGGTGGTGTATTGGATCTCCATTTCCGGGATCATATCAAATCCAACAGCCGATTCGTTAATGTTTCCCGTATAAAAGAACTTCTTATTAATGATGTTTAATAGCGTAAGGTTCTGGGATAATTTTGGTTTTACAATGTTTTGGATACAGAACAGACCGTAAAAACCTTCAATATCGAAACTGTAGTTCTCGCCTTTGAACTTTGTTACCATTTTTTTTGGAAGCATATCGGTGGAAATTTTTTCAAGATCATTTTCAATATAACTTATCTTGTAATGAATTTCACCTTCGCTTTTCACAGCAGATTCGGTATTACTTTCACATTCGATGAGAGTAATTGCCGAAAGTAAAAATAATAATATATATAAGGTATTGATTTTCAAATTGGTAATGAATTAAGGCCTTGTTTTAACTCTGCATTATTTTTTCGCATCAATATATTATTGATCTTCACTTCAGGCTGCTATTTGAATAAATAAAACGAAATATATGGGATTTGGTTACACTTTTTGCGGATTAATAAGCTTGTGAACTTTTATTTAATATCAGTATGCCTGGTACAGTCCGGATTTATATCGCTTAAATATCATTCATTTTTTGAATCCAGAGTTCGGGGATTTTTATATTTTTGTTTTCTTGTCAAATCGTACACAGTTATCTGATTTTGCTTATATTTAATGTTTAAAACACCTGAAATATTTTATTATGAGTAAGCTGGCAGTAGTTGCATTAGGTGGAAATGCCCTGTTGAGAGGTGATCAGAAGGGAACCATTGATGAACAGGAACAGAATACCGCGGATACACTTGAAAATATGGTCTATTTGTTAAAGGAAGATTACAATCTGGTCATTTCACACGGAAACGGTCCGCAGGTAGGGAATATTTTAATGAGAAATGATGCAGGTGAACAGATTTACTCAATTGCTCAGATGCCGCTGGATATTTGTGTTGCCGATTCTCAGGGAGGAATTGGCTATATGATTGAACGAATTTTACGAAATGTATTAAGGAAACATGACATTGATAAGAATGTTATTTCAGTAATTACACAGGTTGTGGTAGATAAGAACGATCGGGCATTCAATGATCCCAGAAAAAGGGTTGGGAAAATTTATTCAAAGAGTGAAGCAGAGGAACTGATGAAAAGTAAAGGATGGATATTTAAAGAGGAAGTAAAGGCTGAAGGCGGGTGGCGCAGGGTCGTTCCTTCACCGGTACCCATAAGTATCATGAATGAAGAAATAATCAGAGATTTGGCACTTGCAGGAAATGTTGTGATAGCGGCCGGGGGAGGAGGGATACCGGTATATATTGATGAAGAGAATAATGTACGACCGGCGGAAGCAGTAATAGATAAAGATCTGGCTTCATCATTGATGGGTGCAAGGATTAGAGCGGATGAGTTTTATATTTTGACCGATGTGCCATATGTATATATTAATTATAAAAAGCCGGACCAAAAAATTATGGAATTTCTGAATTATGCTGATTGCTATAAATATCTTAAACAGGGAATGTTCTCAGAAGGAAGCATGGCTCCTAAGATTAGGGCCGCTTTGAATTTCATTGAAAAAGGTGGTAATAAAAGTGTAATTACAGAAGCTACTAAGCTGGAAGACAGATCGTTTGGCACAAAAATAACGATGGAATATGAAAATTGATTCTTAAAAGTAAACATTAATGAGTCAGTTTAAATACCTTCAAAAATTAGAGTCGCTTAGAATCGCATATTTGAGATTTTATTTGACAGGTTATCAAAAAACTCAAATTTGAGTTATAAAGTTTAAAAAATGTTTTTTGACGAAAACTTTACCAAAAATATCGCTTATTGCTGAAAAAGCAGTATAATCACGTCACTA
>JANTGF010000103.1 GCA_024763075.1 Bacteroidales bacterium
TGGCATTATTAGCCATGCACTTATATTGTTCGATGTATTGCATGCACAGCTTTATTCTATCACACATATCTGATGGATGACTAAATTTTTTGGCAACTAAAATCCCGATAAATCTTTATGAATATCTTTTGTTTATACATCCAGTAACATATATACCATAATAAAAACCAGATAATTGAAATCATGATAATGGAGGCAGTCAATTCACCTGTCCGGCCAAATAAAGCCATTCCAAAAGGGTAGATGATGTGCCGGATAAAATCACTTCCTTTTTATTATTGGTGTAACCGGAGTTAATGCATATCCGATAATCACTCCTACAGGACCGGCTATGATCAGAGTTTTTAAGCTTCCTGGCTACCGGTATATCACTCATTAGTAGTTTTGCGGTGTGTAAGAAATGCTTTTATTAGTTTCATGCGTCCTGTTTTTTATTTTTTAATCTAATATCTTTTGTTAAAATAGCAGAATCATAAACTGATTTACCATTTTGTTGAGAGCACTTCCCTTTTCGGGGAGGTTTTTCATTGTTTCTTTTGGCTGATGGCAACTGATTATTTCACCAGTTCCTTTACCTGGCATCCTGAGCAACTTTCTTCTTTATCTTCTCCGCCCTCTTTAAAGGCACAGGTATGTAGCGAAAACTCTGCTTTGGGATTTACCAGTAATTTTACAACCAGGGCCAACATTGTGAAGGCAACTAAAATAACGGATAGTAAAAACATTTTTAATAACATGATACTGTAATTTAAGTTATTTAAGGGATTCTCCTTTTCTTAATTAATTGCTTTATATTTTCCTAATCTCACCATCAGATCAGGAGAATCCCTGTTTTGTTTTTGTCACTTACAAGTTACCACTATTTAAGCGTTTGCGTCTCATATAATTTTGGAAAAGAGTTACATAGTTTTTGGATTTCCATATCACTTTTTCTTTCATTTTACTTTTATGTTTAAAATCCGTTCCGTAAATTCCCATAACACAAAAGCCTTCATAAACTCAAATGCTCTTCAGAACTTATTGTAAATCTATTGATTTCTGAGTCTTAAAGCATTAGCTATCACTGATACGGAGCTAAAGCTCATTGCAGCAGCAGCAATTACCGGGCTAAGCAAAATACCAAAGAACGGGAACAAGATACCTGCCGCAACAGGAACTCCCAATGAATTATAAACAAAAGCAAAAAACAGATTTTGTTTTATATTCCGCATAACATTAGTACTTAGATCCCTGGCACGTACAATACCATTCAGGTCGCCTTTTACAAGCGTAATTTCAGCGCTTTGCATGGCAATATCGGTTCCGGTACCCATGGCAATGCCTACATTTGCCTGCTCCAGTGCGGGGGCATCATTAATGCCATCACCGGCCATGGCTACAATGTGGTTCTGATCCTGCAATTCTTTCACTTTTTTGTATTTGTCTTCAGGAAGACAATCAGCCATATATCCATCCAGTCCGAGTTCATCTGCCACCGCTTTTGCAGTTAATTGATTATCGCCGGTTAGCATATGGACTTCGATACCCGTTTTCTGTAATTCCCGAATGGCTTTAGCCGAGCTTTCTTTAATTTTATCCGATACACTTACGATCCCTTCAACTTTATTTTCTATGATCAGAAACATAACTGTCTGACCTGTAAGCTGCCATTCTTCAACCATTTTATTATTGTCATCGTTAACAGCAGCTTTGAAATCATCCGTTAATTTTTGATTTCCCAAACCAATCTTTTTCCCATCAAATACGGCCCGGACCCCTTTTCCGGTAACCGATTCAAATTTGTCCATTTTTATCAGTTCAATATTTTTTTCTTTTGCACCTTTCACAATTGAATCAGCAAGAGGGTGTTCACTGTTGGCATCAATTGAAGCCGACAGTTTTAAAATTTCTTCATCTGATAATGATCCGAAAGATTTGTAATTCTTAAGACTGGGTTTCCCTTCGGTAATCGTTCCTGTTTTATCGATAATGAGTGTATTTACTTTGTTCATCTCTTCAATAGCACGTGCATCTTTCACCAATACACCCGATTGTGCACCTCGTCCTGTACCCACCATAATGGACATGGGAGTTGCCAGGCCCAGAGCACACGGACAGGCAATAATCAAAACGGCAACGGCATTAACAAATGCATATACATATGCAGGGGCGGGGCCCCAGATAGCCCAAACGACAAAGGTGATGATTGAAATTGAAATAACAATCTGAACAAAATACTTTGCCACGGTATCGGCCAGTTTTTGGATGGGGGCACGCGAACGGCTGGCCTGGTTTACCATTTCGATAATCTGCGCCAGTAAAGTGTCACTCCCAACTTTCACTGCTTTCATTTCAAACGCAGTCTTGCCGTTAATGGTTCCACCGGTTACTTTTTCACCGCTTACTTTTTCTGCTGGAATGGGTTCACCGGTAATCATGCTTTCATCAATCACCGCTGTGCCATTCGTAATCACACCATCAACCGGAATTTTTTCGCCTGGTTTAACTTTTAGAATATCACCCGCTTTTACATCTTCCAGAGGAATTTCTTCTTCTACTCCGTTCCGGATAATCCGTGCAACAGGAGGTACAAGTCCCAGCAGGGCCTTAATGGCCGAATTTGTTTTACTGTGCGCACGAAGCTCAAGTACCTGCCCCAGTAATACAAGTGTAAGGATAACTGCTACTGCTTCAAAGTATATATGTATATTCCCCTGGTCATCCTGAAACTGAGGCGGAAATATCCTGGGTAAAATGAGGGCAAAAACACTGAAGATATATGCGGCACCAACGCCAATAGAAATAAGTGTCCACATGTTTGGTGTCCGTCTGACTATTGAGCTCCAGCCCCGTTTAAAGAAAACCCAGCTTGAATAGAAAAGTACAGGCATTGCCAGAATAAATTCAATCCAGTTCCATGCTTTTTTAGGAGCCAGATTTTCCAGATTTACAAATGGAATAAATTCTGACATGGCAATAATCAGAATAGGAACAGATAAAATAAGAGCAACCCAGAACTTTTTCGTCATTTTTTTAGATGCTCTCTCTTCCTCACTTTCAACATCCCCTGATTCCGGTATCAGATCCATGCCGCAAATGGGGCAACTTCCGGGTTTATTTCGTTTAATTTCAGAATGCATGGAGCATGTAAAAATTGTTCCGGATAAGGCAACACTAACTTCTTTTATCAGATGCATCCCGCAAACCGGGCAATCACCTTCTTCGTGATATAATTTATCTCCCTCACAACGCATCGGGCAATAATAGTTGCCTGTGCCATGTGTGTGTTTCTCATGGCTATGGCTGTGATCATGCTGAAGTGCTGCCACCTTATCATGTGAATGTTCTTTGCCAACTACTGGTACCAGGTGCATATTACATACAGGGCAGTCGCCCGGTTGCTCATAGGTTTTTTCGCCCTCACATTTCATCGGACAGAAATACTTTTCTTTTTTCAGACTAAGAGTTTTATGACCAACCTGGTGATGGATATTTCTTTGTATCACAGCTGAACCAACTTCTTCTTTTTCAGGAACAAGATGCATATTGCAAACCGGACAATCTCCGGCTTGTTTATATGTCTTATCTCCCTCACAAAACATGGGACAATAATAATTTTGATGTAATGCTTCCATAATTCGGGATTTCTTTATTTTATAACCTCTCTTACTTCTCCGCAAGTTAGCATTTTATCACCATAATATGGATTCCTGATTTCCTTGCCAGCACTCAGCCAGTAGGCTCCTTTATTGTTGTTTGCCATCGGGCAAAAATCAACATATACAACTTCATTGGTTTCCACGCCAAAGCTTTTTATTGCTGCTGATAAATTATCGGAAACTACATTGAAATGACTTCGTTTCATCTCAAGTCCTTCCATTTGGACAATTCCGTTCAGGTTGCTTTCAATAGCCTTTTGCTGCTCCATCCATTTCATGTGGGCAGAACCCTTCAGTTGTTTCATGTCAACTTTATGAAGGGCCTTGAGTGTTTTATTTGCTGCAGCTTCTGCCGAAGCCTTGTCTGATGCTACCAGTGCATCTTTTAAAACATAGTATTCTGTTAACACATCTCCCAGTTGCTTTTTAAAGGCTTTGGGTGTTTCCGATTTTTCATTCGTGGAATTGTGGCTCATACTGCTTTTGTGCGGCTGTATTTCCTGAGCAAATAAACTGCTTAAGCCGAATATGAAAATTCCGGCAAATAATGACAATGATTTTGTTTTCATTTGTTAATTGTTTTAGTTAATAATTGATTTTAATGAACCCATCCATACATTACAGAATTATATTTGGATGGATATTGATTGTTTATTTTAAAGTTTCTTTTACTTCCCCGCAGGTCAGCATAGCACTCCCGAAATACGGATTTTTAATTTCTTTTGTCTCACTGATCCAGAATGCTCCTTTACTGTCAAAGGCCATAGGACAAAACTCAATATATAAGGCACTTGTTTCCGTATTATGTATTCCAAAAGTTTTGATGGCTTCCGACAATTTATCCGACACAATGCTGAAATGGGAACGTTTCATTTCGATTCCTTTCATTTGAATGATTCCTTTCAGATTATCCTCAATGGGATTTTGCAGTTTCATCCATTGATTATGTACATCTCCTTTCAACAAGGTCATGTTCACCTTGCCCAGGGCATCCAGTGTTTTTTGAGCTGCTGCTTCCACATCTTTTTCATTTGAATCAACAAATGCATCTTTAAGTAGAAGGTAGTTATTCACTACTTCTCCCAGTTGCATTTGGAAATCCATGGGTGCTTTTTCTTTGATTTTCCCACTCTCATTTGCAGGGGTATCCATCTTTTCCATTTCCTCATCACTCATCGGTGTGCCGCCGTGATTATGACCGGTAGAAACTTTGCCACCTTCAGGATTCATCATACTTGGCTTTCCTGCTAGCTGTGCTGCCGCATCTATATTAAAGACTCCGTTCATAGCAATCACTTCACCATCCTCCAATCCGGAAGATACCACATAGAAATTCCCGGCTTCAGGCCCCAGTACAACTTCCCTGTAAATAAATGCAGGCTGTTCACGATCCGGAACTTTCACATAAACCACCGCCCGTTTTCCTGTCCAGAGGATGGAAGACTTTGGTATTAAGAGGTCATTTGTCTTTTTAATTTTTGACTTTAAGATTCCGGCGGTGAACATTTCAGGTTTTAGCAATAAACCCGGATTACTCAATTCCACTCTTACCTTGGCTACCCTTGTTTTTGCATTAATAAAGGGATCAATATACTTTACCCTGCCCGTATAAACTTTTCCGGGAAGCGATTGAATGGTAAATTCGATTTCATCACCGCTTTTTATCCAGGGCAGATCGTTTTCATAGGCGTCGAACATTACCCACACCTTTTTGAGATTTATCACCTCAAACATCGGACTTCCGACTTTCACATAATCCCCGATTGCCACATCCCTTTTGGTAACTGTACCGGAAATGGGAGAAAGCAAAGAAAAATAATGGGTTGGCTTTCCACTGTTTTCCAGTTCATCAATCTGTCCTTCCGTAAGATCCCAGAGTTTAAGTTTTGTGCGGGCTGCATTATAAAAACCCGGGTTTGTCTTCTTGTATTTAATGGCTTCCAGTAATTCACGTTGTGCCGATACCAGTTCCGGTGAATAAATCGTAGCCAGTTTGTCGCCTTTGCGAACATTTTGTCCTGTAAAGTTTATATCCAGCTTTTCAATTCTGCCACCAAAGCGGGCCGTCAGGGCTGCGATGTTTCGCTCATCAGGCTTGATAATACCCAGGAGGTAAATGGTTTTTTCAGGAACACCTTTTCTTACCTGAACGGTTTCAATATTTGCCAGTCCGATTGCAGATTCTGTCATTTTGATCTCCGCCGGATCAGAAGTTTCCTCTGTTTTATTTTCTTCCAGGGGTATCAGGTCCATGCCGCAAATCGGGCACTGACCCGGTTTATCCATTCTGATCTGGGGGTGCATTGAACAGGTCCAGATGGTTTCTCCTTCATGATCATGTTCCGCAATTTCCGTTTCATTTGTACCTGTGGTACTTTTAGAGCTGTGAAAAAATACCCAGCCCAATACCAGGCCTGCTACGAGCATGGCTGCTCCGATTATCAGATTTTTTCTTTCTATTTTCATCTTTTTCATTTCTTTTGAGGGATTAATCCCCGGTGTTATTGTTTGTAATTTTATCTCTGTTTCGAAATTAATTTCCCATTAAATAACCTATAAATGCTTTGGATGCCTGTTTGTCCGTAATGGCTTTTTTAAGCTCCAGTGTATATTTCAACCATCGGTTTTCCATTCGAAGTACTTCTTCAAAATCCATGTGGCCGGTTGCATAGTTTGTTTGCAGAATCTGCATGGCTTCATAAGCCAGAGACCTCTGCCGCTTGTAAAGAACAATCCTGCGGTTTGCATCCCGGTATTCTTTAAAGCTGTTTTCAAGTAATGTTTCCAGCGCATTTGATTTTGCAACTTTCTTTTCGGTAACAGCCTGCTGCATGTAAACAGTCTCCTGTACCATGGCTTTGTATTTTTTCCGGAAAAGCGGTACCGTTAATCCGATCCGTGGGAAAACAATGGCATCTTTCCCTGAAATCCCCGGATCAAGACCCGGATTATCAGATTTACCTACAAAAATGTAATCAAATCCAATGTTGATTTTTGGAGAACCGGTTTTCCGTGCTGCTATTTCCCTATTTTCAAAAGCGGCAAACTCATAGTCGAGTTTTGCGAGTTGATGATTGTTCCTGAAAATACTATCCAGTACCTCATTTTGACTCATTTGAAGATCTTCACTATGCAAAGAATCCGGGAAAATGACAGGGTTATTGCGGTCCACATTCAATAATTTATTAAATGAAACCCGTCGGAAAACCAGCTGATCTCTCAGCAAGGCCAGTTGATTTTCCAGATCCGCTAATTCCATATCAATGCGTAACTGATCAACGGTAGAGGACATTCCTGCCTCAATTCTGATCAGTGAAAGTTCTTTGAAAGTACGCAGAATGTCAATATTCTCCAGGGTAATATCTACGGCTTTCCGGATGAAATACAAATCGTAATATGTTGATTTCACATCAAAAAACAGTTTTGCCCGGGCTTCATTAAAAACCTCATATTTGGCCTTTGCCTGCTCTGTTGCCACATCTTCATTGGCCTTATATTGCCCAAACCATGGGAACAGCTGATCTACGGATATTTTCGCACGCTGAGGTCCGACCCTGGTTTCCACAGGCTGAATAAAATACCCAAAGGCAACTTTTGGATCAGGAAGTGTGTTAAGCTGGGGAACTACTTCCAGGGCTGCCATGTATTCATTGAATTTTGCTTTTAAATCAGGATTACTGCCGGCAGCAGTGACCAGATATTGCTCCGGGATGTCCTGAGCAGAAATGGAACTGCCTAGTGCCAGCAAAATTGCTATGATAATTATTCTGTTTTTCATTTTTTAATTCTTTATTAATTGTCTGGATAATAATAATTTACTTTGTCATGATTTTTGCTCAAAAGGCAAAAATCCCGCCAAAGCCCTGTAATTCTTGGTTTTCCCGCCATGGGTGAAACCCATGGCTATTGGATTACGCCCCGATGGGGCTAATATACTTTTTGGTAAAACTTTGAATGAACTTTCAGATTCTTCTAAATATTTAAGTAGTCGTATCATTTTGTATTTTTTATTTTCAAATCCTGAGACGGAATGCATTCCGTCTTTACCATATTTGTTGATTAAATATTTTCATTTTAATCGATAACTTTTTAATCTTCTTTTTACTTTATTCTCTTTCCACATGCTATACAGAACGGGTACCACAAACATGGTCATCACCTGCAGGATCATTCCTCCAAAGGAGGGTATTGCCATGGGTACCATAATATCCGAGCCTTTTCCCACCGATGTCAGAACAGGGATCAGTGCAATAATCGCTACTGCTGCTGTCATCATAGCAGGTCGTACTCTTTTTATCCCGGCATGTAATACCGATTCACGAACCTGCTCCACCGTTTCCGGTTTTTCTTTATCAAAGACCTGCATGAGATAGGTTCCCATGATGACCCCGTCATCCGTTGCAATTCCAAACAGGGCAATAAAACCCACCCACACCGCAACACTCAGGTTAACCGTGTGCATCTGGAAGAGATCTCTCATATTTATTCCGGCCACTGAAAAATTCATAAACCATCCCTGGCTATACAACCAGATCATAATGAACCCTCCGGCAAATGCTACAAAAATTCCGGTAAATACCATGGATGAGGTGGCTACAGATTTAAACTGGAAGTAAAGAATCAGGAAGATCACAATCAAAGAAACCGGAACCACCAGCATTAATCTTTTGGTTGCCCGAATCTGATTCTCATAATTTCCTGTAAACACATAACTTACTCCTTTAGGGACCATAAATTCCCCGCTGTCTATTTTATCTATTATTAATTTTTGTGCATTCTCAACCACATTTACCTCTGCATATTGGGGTTCTTTATCAAATATGACATACCCTACCAGGAAAGTATCTTCACTTTTTATCAACTGTGGTCCACGGGTATAAGTAATACTTGCCAGTTCAGCCAGGGGCACCTGCACTCCTGAAGGAGTTGGAATTAAAATATTTTTCAGCGTTTCCGGGTTATCACGGTACTCGCGGGCATATCGTACTCTTACCGGAAAACGCTCTCTTCCTTCCACGGTATTGGTCAGTACCATACCTCCCACTGCACTGCTCAGGAATGTTTGCATATCTTTAATTGTAAGTCCGTAACGTGCAATGGCCTGCCGGTTTATGTTTATTTCAAGATAAGGCTTTCCTACGACCCTGTCAGCAAAAACCGAGGCAGGTTTCACTCCTTCTACTTCTTTTAACATATTTTCAATTTGAAAACCAACTTTTTCAATGGTTTCCAGGTCAGGCCCGTAAACTTTTATTCCCATCGGAGCCCTCATGCCTGTTTGTAACATTACCAGACGGGTTTGAATGGGTTGTAACTTTGGTGCAGAAGTTAAGCCCGGGAAGGAAGAGTTGTTAACAATCTCTTTCCAGATATCATCCGGTGAGTGAATAAAATTACGCCACTGCCTGAGGTATTCACCTTTGGAATCGGGAATAAGTTCTTCATAATCGACTACCTGATGTCCGTTTTTGGGATTGTATGTTCTGCCATCCTTTAATACGAAAGCGCCATCCTTATCTACCTTAAAACGTATCCGGTGGCCTTCTTCATTCAGCATATATTCCGGTTTGTAGTTGATCACATTTTCGTACATGGATATCGGAGCCGGATCAAGTGCTGTTGCTGCACGTCCCCATTTTCCGACAACGCTGATAACTTCAGGAATGGCATTTACTCTTTTGTCGAGTAAACGGATCACCTCCAGGTTCTTTTCAATCCCAGAGTGTGGCATGGTAGTAGGCATCAACAAAAAGGATCCTTCATCAAGATTTGGCATAAATTCCTTTCCGGTTCCCGGGAAAACATCATCCAGAGCCGTCCAGGCTTTGGTATCCCTGACATTCACCCCGATTTTCTCAAAACCCGAAGGAATAAATCCGAAAACTTTCTCAAAACCCTGCCATCCGAGGGCACCCAGCAGAAGCACAGCTAAAGGAATGGACAGAAACTTCCATTTATTATTCAATACCCATTTCAATAAAACAGGATAGAAATGTACAATAGTCATCAATGCTCCCAGGATTACTCCTATAATAGCAATGGCAAAAAGAAAGTTTACAAGAACACTGTTTTGGGCACCCAAAGGCATCCACTCCACAGCCAGAAAATAAACCAGTACCAGAAGTGCAATTCCAATGTTGATTTTATTTACCCAATGTCTTTTTGACTCCGGCCAACGATTTTCCAGTAAGCTGTTGATACCATAGAAAACCAGAGAAGCAGATACCCATGATTTAAAAGCAAAGATAAAGACTACTCCGGCTGCAATCAGGGAAAAATACCAGATACGGCGGAACCTTTTCTTATCAAACGGGATGGAAAAGATTACATTTGCAAGGGCCGGAATAATAATAATCCCTATGGCCAGTGAGGATAAAAGCGCAAAGGTTTTTGTAAAAGCCAGAGGCCTGAAAAGTTTCCCTTCCGATGCCTGCATAGCAAATACCGGAAGGAAACTCACAATGGTTGTAGCCAGAGCCGTAATGATAGCCGAACCAACCTCAACGCTGGCATTGTATATCACGGTAAGTAGTTTCTTTCCTCTGGCTCCCTCGTTTTCAGGCATCTCGAGATGCCTCACTATATTTTCAGTGAACACAATCCCCACATCAATCATTACACCAATGGCGATGGCAATACCCGACAGGGCAACGATGTTCGCATCCACACCAAACTGGCGCATCGCAATAAAAGTCATCAGAACACCAATGGGCAAAAGACTTGAAATAAGCAGGGAAGCCCTCAGGTTCAGCACCAGAATGATTACAACAATAATACTGATCAGGATCTCATGTGAAAGTGCTGACTCCAGTGTTCCCAGTGTTTCTTTTATCAGGCCTGTCCGGTCGTAAAACGGAACAATGGTTACTTTTGAAACGGTTCCGTCATCCAGTGTTTTGGACGGAAGCCCGGGAGCCAGTTTTTCAATTTCATTTTTGACATTTTCAATGGCTTCCATCGGATTGGCTCTGTAACGGGCAACCACAACTCCACCTACTGCTTCTGTACCTCCTTTGTCGAGACCACCTCTTCGGGTTGCCGGCCCGTAGGAAATATGCGCTACGTCTTTTAAACGTACGGGTACTTTATTATTCACCGCCACGACACTTTCCTGGAGATCGCTCAGATTTTTAATATAACCGAGCGCCCTTACCAGGTATTCTGCCTGATTAAATTCAATGGTGCGTGCACCAATATCAAGATTACTTTTCTTAACTGCGTTGATAATCTGTGCTACGTTTACCCCGTAGGCTTTCATAGCATTGGGATCAATATCAATCTGATATTCTTTTATAAACCCTCCAATAGAGGCCACTTCGGAAATTCCTTTGGCGGCCATCAGTCCGTAACGGATATAAAAATCCTGAATGGTCCTTAATTCCTGAGGATCCCAGCCTCCGGCGGGTTTTCCTTCCTTATCCCGTCCTTCCAGTGTGTACCAGTAGATTTGTCCCAGCGCTGTGGCATCCGGTCCCAATGCAGGTGTGACTCCATCGGGCAATGTTCCGGAAGGCAGAGAACTTAGTTTTTCAAGAATCCGGGAACGGCTCCAGTAAAACTCTATGCCTTCATCAAAAATGATGTAAATACTGGACAAACCAAAAATGGAATTACTCCGGATGGTTTTTACCCCAGGAATACCCAGTAAAGCGGTAGTCATTGGATAGCTGATCTGGTCCTCAATATCCTGTGGTGAACGGCCCGGCCATTCCGTATAAACAATTTGCTGGTTTTCACCAATGTCCGGTATGGCATCCACCGGTACGGGATCACTGGGCAGAAAACCTGTTTTCCAGTTGAAAGGTGAGGTAATAACACCCCAGGTGATGAATAAGGCAAGCAGTAAAAATGTAACCAGCTTGTTCTCCAGAAAAAAGCGTATGATGTTTTTTAACATGATAAAATTGATTCAATTGATATAGATGTAATTCTTGATTTTTTTAAACCCTAAACTGAATTTCCTTTGAGTAATTTTGGATCCACAAACATTAATATATTATGTTTCAGGATATTAACTTACTCTGTAGAAAAAAATATGATCAGCAACGAAAGGTCTGGAACATAGGAATCCCATGCGTGGTGGAATGAACTACCAGGTTTTCAGAAACCTGTAGGGATAAAACCGGATCATCTGCGATGACAAGTCCGGTTGGAAATAATCCGGGAAAGTCCGTTTCAGACTGTAATTTCTCCGGAATATTTTGAACATCCGTAGTCAGTAAATCTAAATCGAGCCTGCAACTCATTGTTGTATCTGCACAATCATCGCAGGAATCCTGGTTGCAATGATCCGCATCCGGGAAAACTGAAACGGCAACTAATTCATTTTGACAATAATGCTTATAGACAGAAAAACCGCTAATGGATACCAGCAGGATTAATGACATGATTATGTGTAGTAATTTTCTAAGCATTTGCATTGTCTTTTTTGACACTACAAAGAAAGACATGAAATTACCAGGAATTGTTACATAATTTTTGAAAAGAGTTATATGATTTTTGGATAGAGGGTAATTCTTTGGATTTGAAGCCCTTATTTTAGTAATTTATTTATACTTCTGTGCTATTTGAGATGGAAAGCGTTTTTCCAGAAAATGCCTGATTACTCTGCTTTTTTCCTGTTTTGTGCAATGCATGATCCAGGCAGTTCTCGTCGTTCCTGTATATAAGCGGATTAATCATTACTAATCCATTTATCTGACTTTGCCAATAAAAATGCAGCATAAAGAGGTATATTGATGAAATTTTTATCCTGGAAGAAATTCCTGGGTGAAGCACGAAAAACATATTCAGGTTTATACTTTAGTTCGTAGCTTCTTAAGCTTTTTAGGTTTCTGTTTAAGCCGCTCTTTACTTCTACCGGGAATAATCTGTTGCTGAGTTGAATTATAAAATCAACTTCGGCATCACTCCTGGATGTCCAGTAAAACAAATCCTGCACACCTGAAGCAATGAGCTCCGTTGCGACAAAATTTTCGATAAAAGCTCCGTTATATTCCGAAAAAAGCCCGGTAGGCTGAAGTATAATTTCTGATGTAAGTTTAAGCATTGCTCCCAATAATCCCGAATCTATCAAATAAACCTTAAATTTAGAATAGTCAGCATAACCGGAGATCGGAAGTTTAGGTGTATTTATCTGATAAACAACATTTATAAGTCCGGCTTTTTTCAGCCATTCAATTGTTTGCTCAAATGTAGCTGCCCGGGCTTTTTTACGCACATCACTATATTTAAACTTTTTGTTTTCTTTAGCAAGCTGGTATGGGATAGACTGCCATATCTCAGATGTTTTTATCGTTTGTGCTTTTTCGGTATATTTAGAAAAATCTCTTTGATAAGCTTCCAGTATTTCTATTTGTATCTTTCTGGCTGATGCAATATCTTTTTTATCCAGAAAGTCCTGTAATACTTCAGGCATTCCTCCAAGATAGAGATACATTTTAAGTTGAGTCAACAACTTTTCATGTATCAGTTCGGATAATCCTTTGTCCAATTGAAAATTTATCAATTCATCCGCTAAAAGACCATCACCTGATGCTGTTAAATATTCCATAAAGCTCATGGGATACATTCTCATAAAATTTACTTTACCCACCGGGAAGCTGCTTTGTTTACCAACACTTACACCAAGTAATGATCCGGCAGCCACAATATGGTATTCCGGAGCCAGCTCATAGAAATATTTTAAGGAAGTCAGCACATTAGGTGCAACCTGTATTTCGTCAAAAAAAATTAATGTATCCTCAGAATTAATTTTTTGACCTTTATATAAGCTAATATTATTGATTATATTCTGAGGGTCAAGATTTCCTGAAAAAAGTGTTATTAAACCCGGATCCTGTTCAAAATTTAAATAAAGTAAATCAGCATATTCTTTGTGTCCAAATTCGTTAACCAGATAAGTTTTACCTACCTGACGGGCTCCCTGCAACAACAAAGGTTTGCGATTCCGGTTGTTTTTCCATAAAAGTAAACTTGCATATAAACTTCGTTTCATGGCTTTTCAAGAACATTTTATACGCAAATATATATATTTATCTCCAAAAAAGTGTCAGGTAGCCTTAAATTTATCTCCAAAAAAGTGTCAATCACCTCTGAATTTATCTCCAAAAAAGTGTTATTAAATATCTTAAACGCAAGTGTATCAATGAGTAATGTTTATCTCGTTCGTTGCTGTCCGGTTAAGCCATAATGCGATGAATATCAGGGATGATTTATTAACCCATGACACAAAAGGGTTGAATCGAATGGCAGCAAAACGCATATTTTTTTGTGAAAAAACCAACATTTGAAAAATATTATCGTATTGTAAATTACCTATATACGATAAAGTGAAAGATAATTTTTCAAAATACC
>JANTGF010000104.1 GCA_024763075.1 Bacteroidales bacterium
ATCTCCGGTTTCTCTCTGGTTCAAAAAATACAATAGGATACATCATACAGGATACCAAATAACTGACCGGTTTTTTCCTAAAAAATCCCCTTATGGCTGGAATAATTTTCCATATGATTATTATAATATCTGGGTTAAACATGCCGGGGCCAAGCCTTTTATGGAAGAACCCACCCTGGAGATCCTAACACAGCAATACGATGTGATCATCTGGAAACACTGTTTCCCGGTCGGTGACATCCTGCCGGACGACAGCCTCCCTGACATTAATTCAGAGAAAAAAACGTTAGGTAACTATAAATTACAGTACGAGGCTTTGAAGAAAAAAATGCATGAATTTCCGGATACAAAATTCATCGTCTGGACAGGAGCTGCATTGGTAAAAGGTGCAACTACCGAAGAAAAAGCCAAACGTACCAGAGAGTTTTTCAATTGGGTTCTTAGTCAATGGGATGATCCGGGAGACAATATTTATCTTTGGGATTTTTATCAACTGGAAACAGAGGGGACTCTTTTTATGAAGGATGAATATGCTGAAAGTAAAACGGACTCTCATCCTAACAATCTTTTTTCAGAGCGTGTTTATCCATTGTTTTGCAAAAGGATAGTTGACATCATTGAAAACAAGGGTCAAAAAACCCAATTGACAGGATTTCCAAAATAGAGTGACGTTTTGATCAATCTAGTGTTTTTTATTGTTAAAGTTGTAACCTTTGCTTTTTTTTCTCATATAATAGGCCATATAAATTTTAAACAAATATATTTTTTAGACTATGGAACAGCACGAAATTTCCGAAAAAATAAGAGAATACATTAAAGCCGCCTCATTCAGCAGCATAGATAACCTGGATGATGACTTACTTATTTTTAAAGAAGGAATTCTGGACTCAATGGGCCTGATCAGTCTGTTTTCTTTTCTGGAAGAAAATTTCAGCATTCAGATCACCGATGCGGATCTGGTGGAAGAAAATTTTGAATCGATCAAAGCAATAACAAATTTTGTTTCAGAACGACAGAAATAAAACCCTTTCCAATCTCAATTTCATTCCATGTGCGGTATAGCCGGGATATATAATTTAAATTCAGAACAAGAAGTTGATCGCGACATCCTTTCAAGGATGCTGGTTCGCATCCGGCACAGAGGGCCGGATGAAAGTGGGATTTATCTAAACCGGAATTTAGGGCTGGGACATGTCCGGTTAAGCATTCTGGATCTTAAGACCGGAACTCAACCTATGTCTGATACAGCTAGCGCCTTTTGGATTGTTTTTAACGGAGAAATCTTTAATTATATTGAGCTTCGGGAAGAGTTAATCGGGAAAGGCCATAAATTTCACACGACAAGTGATACGGAAGTTTTACTGAACCTGTATAAAGAGTACGGAATCAACTGCCTGGAAAAACTGAACGGGCAGTTTGCTTTTGCCATTTGGGATAAAAGGAAAAAGGAACTATTCCTGGCCCGGGACAGGGTGGGCATACGCCCTCTCTATTATACCGTCAGTAAGAATAATTTTATTTTCGGATCCGAAATTAAAAGCATACTTGAACACCCTTCTGTTAAGCCGGAAATTTCCCCCACTGTGCTAAGTCAGATATTTACTTTCTGGTCACCCCTCCGGCCCAATACCATATTTAAAAATATCACCGAAATCCCACCGGGCCATTTTATGGTTGTAAATCAATCAACCATGCGCATGGGCCCTTATTGGGATCTTACATTCCCCGAAGAAGGAAAGGAAGAAAACATATCATTCTCAGAAGCAACCGACAGGCTGAATGAACTTTACAATGATGCTGTAAAGCTCCGATTACGGGCAGACGTTCCCGTGGGGGCTTACCTGAGTGGTGGAATTGACTCCAGCATAACCACAGCTTATATTCGGGATGTCTTTCCGGATATGTTGCGAACCTTTTCCATAGGTTTTAAAGACAAGGAATTTGATGAGTCTGCCTATCAAAAAATCGTCAGGGATTATTTGCAAACCAGACACTCGGGTGTAACCATTGATTCCAAAGACATTGCCGATTTCTACCCTGAGGTAATCTGGCATACGGAGGTCCCTTTACTTCGCACCTCTCCAGCTCCCATGTATTTTCTTTCTAAAAGTGTTCGTGAAAACAATTATAAGGTGGTGATCACCGGAGAAGGCGCTGATGAAATGTTTGCCGGTTATAATATCTTTAAAGAAACTATTATACGGAGGTTCTGGGCCCGCCAGCCGGATTCTAAACTGAGACCCTCTTTATTACAAAAATTATATCCCTATATTCCGCAACTTAGTCAAAGACCCGGAGCCTTAAAACTATTTTTCGGATATAAACTCACCGAAACGGAATCTCCTTTTTATTCCCATTTGTTAAGATGGCATAATACGTCCCGCATTACCGGATTTTTATCAGAAGATTTTCAAAAACAATCAAATCATTTTGATCCTTTTGAAGAGATAAGTAAGACCCTTCCGGAAAGATTTCATACCTGGAGCGCTCTATCCAAAGCTCAATGGCTGGAAATCAATATTTTCATGTCAGAATATTTACTTTCATCGCAGGGCGACCGGATGGCTATGGCCCATTCCGTAGAAGGAAGATATCCTTTTCTGGATCACCGGATCATGGAGTTCGCAGCCAAACTTCCTCCTGATTATAAACTTCACGGACTGACCGAAAAATATCTGTTGAAAAAAATGATGAAAGGACGGCTTCCGGACATTATTGTAAACCGCTCCAAACAAGCCTATCGGGCACCTATTGCCAGTACTTTTATTACGAACACTCCGGAATATCTTCATGAACTTCTTTCAGAACAAAATATAAAAGAAAGTGGTATTTTCAATCCGGAGATGGTTAAGGCTTTGGTGAACAAAACGGCATCCGGAGGAATCTCCTCCGAGATGGAAAACATGGCTTTGACAGGGATCATCTCGACCCAACTGGTATATCAGTTATTTATTGACAACAAAAGAAAGTTACCAGCCAATGAACCTAGGAATCTGCATGTAGTGGTTGATGAAACTTAGTTGGTCTTATTAACTAAATATAATTAAATATATTATATCCTTAAATATGAACTATATAGAAATATCCCCCTCTGGAGGGGGTGCCCGCAGGGCGGGGGAGGAAAAGACAAAATGTTTATCGGACATACATATATCTATGCGCTTATCCCCCTCAGTCCTCCTTCCCTTTGATATAATCCCGGTTGACCGGGATTTCTCAAAGGGTGTCGGACAGCTCCCCCAGGGGAGCACATTTTTGTGTTAGCGTAAAGTATAATACATAACAATCTAACCTTAATAAAATGAATGCTAAAAAAGAAAAATTTCACAAGCATATCCTGGAGATAAAAGATGTGGCAAAAACATGTGACCATATTTCGGGCCAGTTAAAAGAGATCGTTTTTAAGAATCTGAGCCGAAGAGGTGCGGTTATAGGCATCAGTGGCGGGATTGATTCTTCCGTATCCCTGGCTCTTACCGTAAACGCATTGGGTGCTGAGAATGTCCTTGGCCTTATGTTGCCGGAAAAGGATTCCAGTCCTGAAAGCCTTGATCTGGCTCAAAAACTGGCCGACAAATTTGGTATCCGGACACAGATAGAAGACATTAGTGGCGCCCTGAATGGTTTTGGTTGCTATACGAGACGGGATGAAGCCATCAGACGGGTTTTTGAAGAATATGATCCCACTGTGTATAAAATGAAGATCGGCATTAAACAGAACCCTCTAAAACATAGTCTGCCCCCGGCTTTCTCCGTCACTATTGTAGACCCCGAAGGCAATGAAAAAAGCAAACTTCTCCCTGTCAAAGAATACTTACAGATTGTTGCAGCCTCCAATTTCAAGCAAAGGAGCCGTATGACCATGCTGTATTACCACGCCGAAAAAAACTACTATGCAGTGATCGGCACTCCGAATAAACATGAAGTCCAACAGGGTTTTTTTGTTAAACATGGTGACGGCGGGGCAGATGTAATGCCCATTGCTTCCCTGTACAAAACGCAGGTATATCAACTGGCCCGTCATCTGGGGATCCCTGAAGAAATTATTAAAAGAACTCCTACATCAGACACCTATTCTGCCGAGCAGACCCAGGAAGAATTTTTCTTTCAACTTCCCTTTGAGCTGATGGATTTGATCTGGTATGGTTGGGAAAACGGTTATGATGCAGGTGAGGTGGCATCCGCCCTGGGAAAACCGGAAGAAGAAATCCGGAATGTTTACAAAAACTTTCACCGTAAAAAAGAAACTACTGCATATCTGCGAAAACAGCCTGTTGTTATTCAACCAGATTAAAGCAATATGACAACATGACTCTTTCAGGATCTGAAATTAAAAACCTGTTTGATCAGTGGATTATTTCCTGGGGCCGGTATGATCTGGAAGGAATCATGGCGCTCATGCATAACGACGTTATTTTTGAAAATTGGGACGGAAGTGTTATCAAAGGAAAAAATCTGTTGAGAAAGGCTTGGACCCTGTGGTTTACAGAGAAGAAAAACTTCAGGTTTATTACAGAAGATATATTTATTGATGAAAAAGAACAAAAACTGTTATTCAGATGGCACCTGGAATGGCCCTCCCGGGAACCTGCTTTTAAAGGGAAACTGGAGGTCAGGAAAGGCGTCGATGTCATCCATTTCTATGAGGCAAAGATCATTTTGAAAATGACTTACACACAGACTATGATCCGTATAAACGGAAAACCGGTGATTTTACATGCTACGGAATAAACTATTTCTGCGCCAGGATCACCCGGATATTGCCTTCATCATCTGTAACATCCACTATCTCACCATACAAACCGGTCTTAATACAAAGTTGTTTTATAAAATCTCCCTGTCCCAGTCCGATCTCAAAAGCCAGCCAGCCCTCTTCTCTTAAAAACCGGGGTGCATGACGGATCAATTCACGGATCACGTTAATCCCCAACATACCCCCCTTAAATGCCAGATCAGGCTCGTGTTCGGCGATTTCTTTTGCCATCCCGGATACTTTTGAATCTGATATATAGGGAGGATTACAAATGATTACATCAATATTTTCATAATATTGTTCCTTTTCAAAGGCTTCTAAAACACTTCCGGGAGCGACATGAATTCGGTTTTCCAGATTATAGAGCCTGATATTTTCTTGTGCCAGTTCAAGGGCTTTCTCTGATAAATCCGACGCGTAAAACTCAACCTCCGGCACCAGTAGTGCTATGGCAACGGAAAGATTCCCCGCACCACAACATAAATCAAACGCTTTAATTTTTTTTTGTTTTTCAGCCAGATCCTTCAATATTTTCAGAACGGCATACCCAAGAATCTCCGTTTCTTTTCTGGGGATTAACGCATTCTCGTTTGCCACAAGTTCAACACCCATAAACTGCTGACGTCCGGTGATATGTGCCAGCGGGACCCCCTCCAGCCTCCTGGCAATGAGTTTGTTCAATTTATCTATTTGTTTTTCATTCAACGCAGGTAATGAGTTTACTATGGCTTTCTCTGCCGGTAACGGATGGCCATATGCTTTCAACCATAAAGCAGATAATGTGGAATCATAAGTCTCTTCCGGCTTGTCCGGCAATAATGACACGTTTTCTTTCAGATAATGAAGCAGCTTTTTATAGGTACCACTCTTTCTCATAGGCTTTGTTTTAATAACGCCAGTTTATCAATTTTTCCATTGGCATTTTTAGGTAAACTTTCCAAAATAAAAACTTTCTGAGGTATCATAAAACTCTCCAGATGACCTGCACAAAATTGCTGTACCTCCTTTTCAGTTATCGGTTTACCTTTTTCACAAGTAATATAAGCCACAAGGACCTGCCCCATAATGTCATCCGGTACCCCGATAACGGCAGATTCATTGACGCCGGGTAATTTATTAATAACATTTTCAACCTCAACCGGACTCACTTTTTCTCCTCTGGTTTTGATAATATCATCATTCCTCCCAACAAAATAAAGGAAGCCCTCCTTATCCATTTTAAAAAGATCATTTGTACACAGGATCCTTTCTCCCGGCAGTTTCCCCGGTTTTAGTACTTCTTGTGAAAGTTCTTCCTGATTCCAGTAACCGGCCATGACATGGGGACCTCTCACATAAAGAATTCCCGGTTCATTAGGAGCAGCTATCTTTCCATCATCCCTCAGAATAAAAACCTCTGTTCCGGGAATAGCTTTTCCTACCGAAGCGGTTTTTTTATCAATCAATTCAGGTTCCAGATAACTAACTCTTTTACACTCTGTCAATCCGTACATTTTGAAAATAAGAGCATTCGGAAAGATCTTTTTCAACCAGGGAATATATTCTGTTGATAATGCAGCTGCGGTATTGGTAATTTTCGTGACACTATCAAACGAAAAAGGCTTCCTTTTATAGGAAGATATCATCATGGCAAAAACAGTAGGGACCCCCGGAAAAACAGTGGGTTTGGTTTTTTCGATCTGTTTATATATACTCCCCAGGAAAATAAAAGATTTTTCAATGATAAGGGTAGCTCCGATAGTAACGGACATTAATAACTGATATAAACCGTAATCAAAGGACAAGGGCAATACCAGCATGATCCTTTCTTCCTGGCTCAACCGGAGATATTCAATCAAACTCCATGTGGCAAAAACCATGGATTGATGGGTCATCATAACTCCTTTGGGAAATCCCGTACTCCCGGATGTATAAATCAGGGAAGCCAGATCATTCGGGATTATATTCAGAGCCAGCGGTTTTACATTTCCGGCACTTGACACATTCTCTATATTCTCTACATTGATCCCGTCCCGTACCTTTAGATCTACATCCCTGCCATGCAAAATGATGTACTCAATCTGCTCTGTATTATTACAGGCAATATTCAGTTCATGTTCCAGCCTGCTCTCTGCAAAAAGGATTCTTGCCCCACTGTCGTTAAGAATATATTGCAGTTTATCCCCTTTTGTTTGGGGGTTAATAGCTATAAAAACACCTCCTGCCAATGTGGTGGCGTAGATAGCTACGGCCTCTGTCCATGAATTGTCCATATAGATAGCCACTCTGTCCCCCCTCGCTAAACCTATTTTCAGTAGGGCAGACGCCAAAGCCATAGAATCTTCCTTTAATTGTCCGAAAGTGTATTCTCTTCCTTCTGAGATAATAGCAACCTTATCCTGATACCGGTCAGCAGAGGCGAGAAGCCCTTCACCCAATAACCTTTGCGGTTTGATAATCATAAATGTTTAATAGTTTTCTAAAAATAACAAAAGATTACTAATAGAATACGTAATTTGGAAAGATCATACGTGTAAAGATAAATAAAGATTCAGTTATAAGTGATTTTATAAGAATAATTCCATATAAGTTTCAATTCTATAGTTGAATCTTCAGAAGATATACATATAAAATGAAACCTACTTGTTTTTTTGAACAATAATCAATAAATTAGTCATGTTTTTTATTCTTTAAGTATTTTAAATACACCTCAAAGAAAAAATGATTCATTTGAAAAAATACATAACTTTTTTATTAATTTTTTTTTCCGTAACACTGTGTGCCCAACAGATCCCGTTCACACCAGTATCTTACAGGATTTTCAATCCTGCTATTTTTAATCCTGCAGTAGTAGGTGACAAGGAATTCACCACTATTGACTTCAACACAAATCTATCCGGATCTGGAAAATCACAGATTGTTTCAGGAAGTACACGCCTTCGGAAAAAGGAGGCTACTGAATGGTTCACGAATGATATCTCCAAATTCAGTAGTTTAGGCGTTGGTGGATATCTTTTTCATACATTAAAAGATTCTCTTCAAAATTTCGGAACGGCAGCTTCTATCTCTTACCACCTGCCTATTGACAGGGAAGCTTTAAGGTTCATCTCGGCAGGGTTATCTGTAAAAGGTTTATTAAGTAAAAAAACAGTCCCTGCTGAAGCCAATGACTCCTCTTTAAAAAACAACATCTTTTCCCCCTCTGCTGACATTGGAATCTATTACTATAGTCCACATCTTTTTGCAGGGGTATCCGTCACGAATATATTCTCCGATCCTTCTCAAAAGAACTTCCCGGAAGCATTAAAACAGGTAGTATCCAGGCAATATCTGCTTACAGCAGGTTATAAACTGATCCTTAGCGAAAAGAGAGAGATCCTTCTGGAACCTTTTTTTTTCATAAACTTTGGTGTATCGTCGTTTGATAATTCATCTTTTCATTACCATCCTGCTGTAAGGATTTATTATAAAAAGTCTTATTTCGGAAGTTATCTAAATAATCCGGACAATCTCTCCTTTTTTATGCACTTGCATTTTCCTCAATTTTATATCAATTCATATTTTGAGCTCCCGAGGGATCCCAATGTAGTGTGGAAAAACGAGAAACTCACGCTTGAGTTATCTGTAGGATTAAATATCGGCAATAAGAATACAGCACATCTAAATAATATAGTTTGGTAACCTCTATTAACCTTTAGAATATGAATGTTAAATTTCTTGCTGTACTCTATCTGGTATTTCTTTACTCGCCCTTTCTTTTAGAAGCTTCTTCATCCAGACAAGGGGTTGATACTAATTCGAAAACTCACATTGATACTTTAAGATTTCCTGTAAATATTTCTCCCGTTCATGAGACCAAAGATTTTTTAAAGAATATAGATCTAACCTATGGAATAGTATTTTACAAGAATGGCATTTTGTTTATGTCCAATAGCAAGCAAACACTTCCAGTTTTATCCGATTATGTTAATTTCGGAAGACTTGACACTTATTTTGCTCCTTTAAAAGATTTCAAGACAGGTCCCCCGGAATATTTTTTAAAGGGGGAATCTTTTCCGTTCCCTCCCGGGGGAATCAGCTTCTCAAGAGATTACAAAACCTTATATTTTACGAAATCGTCAATATCCCCTAAAGGAAAAGAACGATATACAATCTATAAGACAGACTGGAACCCTGTCAGTTATCGTTGGTCAACAAATTTTCAAGCTTTGCCCTTTTGCAGTTCGGAATACTCTTATATGCATCCTGCTGTCGGAATGAAGGGAAAGCTATTAATTTTTTCTTCCGACATACTGTCACAACAAGGTAACTTTAACCTTTTTAAATCCTTTAAAAATGATACCGGATGGTCTGTTCCCGTAAGTCTTGGAACAAAAATCAACTCAAACGCAAATGAACTATTCCCTTTTCTTGATAGTTTAAACAATTTATATTTTTCATCAAACCGAAGCGACACAACAGGATATGACATATATTTCTCAAGATATAATGGGAAGGGCTGGGAAACTCCAATAGCATTGGGAACAGAAGTAAACACAATATCTGATGAATTAATGTTTAAGATTGACCAGGACAACTCACTGGCACTTGTAGTTACTACTACTGATTCCGGCCCGCCAAAACTACATTTTTATACTTTGGGATTTAAGGCAATCACGATGGCTAATAAACCATCATCTTCATCTCCTGATCGGGCTATAAAACCTGATCAGGCTATAAAAGAAAAAAACATTAAACAAAAACCAAAGGCTGTAGCACTCAGGAAAGAATCACAATCAAAACCATCGGGTATTGCTTCGCAACAAGCATCTAGAGTCACATCTCATCCCATTAATACTTCTGTTTCAAAAGGAGTTCAAGGTATTGTGTTTCGTATACAAATTGTTTCTTTGATGAAACCTAAAAAAGATTTTACGGTTTCGGTCAATAACAAGAAGTACCTAACTTGGCACTATTACTATAAAGGAGCTTACAGGTATACTATTGGCTCCTTTAAAGATGTTGGCAGTGCTGTGAAATTTAAAAACATATGTGCGAAACACGGATTCCCTCAAGCTTTTGTGGCGGCTTTTAAAGGAAGGGAAAGAATAACAGATCCCAAGGTATTTAAGCATTAGTCACTACGAACACCTTTGAATATAATGTAGTACCAGATCCGGAAAAAGTATTTCACATCCGTCCAAAAAGGATATTTTTCCTTTTCCGTAAGATAATTATTAAAATATTTAAGATGTTCTTCAAAGTTATCTTTACATAACGATCCGTATTGTACCCCCATTAAGCCGGGCCTAAATTGTAGTGCTTTAATTTTCAACTCCTTCGGATATCTTTTCCAATCGCTTTCCCTCATAGGCCTGATACCTACCAATTTTATATCTCCCTTGATCAGGCTGTATAACTGGGGAAGTTCATCTATCCATACCTTTCTCATAAAACGACCGAAGGGTGTAATTCTGGGATCCTTAACAGGGTTTCCATAGCTATTGTATTGAACGATAATATCGTCCATCTTATCCGCATCCTTGACCATGGTTCTAAACTTATAGATTTTTATAACTTTCCCTCCTTTTCCTAAACTATTTTTAATGAAAAATATATCTTCTAAGTCAATAGGAGGAAACCATTGTATCCGCCGTACTGTTTCGATAGCCGAATCAACGGTTACACGTATAAAATCTTGTGCCAGCGCTTTCCAGTTTCCATATAGAACTCGACCCAGAACATTATATCTAAAATCATTAGGAAATTGATTTGACCGATCAGCTCCGTTTAATTTAAGTATATGATCGGGTAGATATTCCGAATAGGCGTGCCTCGTACGAAGAGTATACCTGTTTTGAACCTCTCCATTCCCGGTCAGTCTTTTTAAGTTGAAAAGTAAACCAACATAAGGTTTTCCTCCCATATCCGGTTTACGGGTTTTCATCACTACAAAATACGTCAAATTACGGATGCTTTTATATTCAATGATATCAAATCCGCTATAAACCAGCCTGCCCAGAGTTTCTGCCAGTGACAATACAGGCGTTCTCCCTCCCGTGACGGCAAGATAGCCTCGCTTAAAAAAACTTATCTTTGGAAGAACACGATGAAAAAGAAATTCAAAGATTATTACTAAAGTCGCAATAATTTTACCCCTTTTATCATAAATCCTTTTATTCCTTTGACGATGGGTTTCTACACACCCGAAATAGATCCCAGCCCCCGGTAAGATATCATTAATCCCTGCAAAATACCGATTTAAATCTTTGTTGTCATTAACCTTTTTAAGATCAACCACGGCTCTGACATTATTGGCACGTGTTATATACTGAACATTCTTAACCAATTTCTCGGAAGAAAGATCATGTGTATAAGTAAGTAATATTTTATTAATCCACCTTAGATCCAAGTGACTTAAAATATATTTTAAAACCGGAAAGTTAGCTTCTCTGACAACAGTGTCTTCAAACCGGGTACGTGTAGTTTTTTTTGAAATATACTTTTTGACAATCTCTTCAGATTGCATAACGGCAAACTTTCCCTTCTCCGAGAGCACTTGCCCCTGCTTTAGCATGGTATCGTCAAAATTCTCAACTTTTTCCTGAACTGAAACACTCATAGAAACATTATTTTCTTGTTTAACCTGCTCCTGACTTCCTGTAAAATTCTCCAATCTATTTATTCCACTTTATAGTGCAAATTTCAAGATAAGTTACGTGAATCCACACAAAACTTCCAGTTTTAAAGCCTTATTTTGACGAATGCCTGAAAAGTAATGATGAACGTATTATATTACAGGTTAAAAATCTCAACATACATATAACCCCCTGTTATAGTGTGCATTACATTCATTAAACAAGAGTATTGGTTCTACCCAAAAGTTGTTGGATGAAGCATTCATGAAATAGTACAGGAATCAGGTTATAAGGTCACGAATTTCATGAACAGACACGAATAGTGACAAGAATGGCATTCCTTAATCTCTAACTATGCAGGATCCCTACCTGTCACGAACCCTCTTCCGTACGTTGAATAAAAAAATTCACGATAAGCGTTTTCCCTTTTTTCGGAACTACTTTCACCTGGAGGACATTTTTGCCGGGAGACAAGTCCAGAACCTTAAAAAAAAGACCTTCTTCCGAAAAAGCAAGCTCCTTATCATCTATAAAAAACTTTTTGATTTCACCAGGCTTCCTTAGTTTCCCGATCAGATTTATCTGATTCAGACTGGTTACATAGGTTCTTTTCCCGTTAAACATAGGAAACAAAATGGTAAAAGGCAGTTTCGTTTTAAAATCATTATCAGGGATGACAATGGTTGCATTTTGTACAAGGATATAGGAAGAGTCACTACTAACTACTTTCTGCCCCTGAGCCTCAGACGAGCAGAAAATCAATAAAATCAAAATAGCAGGAAAGAAAATTTTTCGTATGATCATTTCAGAAACTATATTTTAAAGTTAAGCCCGGAATAAAAGCATCTGTCATCACGGTTGTACCCAACTGCAGGTTTTTGTTGCCCAGGGACACCTTGCCCGGTTCGCTATTGGGTGCTGCCAGGGTCCATATCAGATTTGCCAGCCAGACCGTCCCGGTAGAAATCGCCGAGATCTTCATGTATTTTTTATTGTCATTATAGTTCTGAAGATAATCATCTTTCTGAGTCTGATCCGTTTCCTGTACATAGTTATTGTGTGCGGTTTTTGCCATCTGATTAAAATAGAGTGTGGATGCGACACCTCCATACCCGACAACCCCCATCAGCCAATAGGGTTTATTATTCCCTTTTTTTAGATTCAGCCCGCTACCCGGGAAAAGCAGAGAGGCTAAAAAATATTTCCCGTTCCCCCCCTTGGCAGCGGTCACTTGCATTTCAGTTGTTTCAGCCATCACTTTGACGTAAATAACATCATCCATAAATATAGAATCCGCCCCCATATTCCAATAGATCTTTTTGGTAGCACCACACAATACATGCTCCCCAACATCTCCCGATAATGTTCGCGGAATAAGCTTTTTCCCCTCCACGGTACTTACATCCAACCACACCCGGAACTGCTGATTGGCTTTGCAATTATTGATATGATACGTAATGATCAGGGAATCATTTCTGAACACGAGCTGCGGTTTGGGAATGACCGGAGCTTGTGCCAGCAGAATCCCTGAAAATAAAAAATATGCATTTACTAAAACAAGAAACAATTTGATGTTAAAATGTTTACTCATTGCTTAAGTATTTTAATTTTAACGCAATTTAATAATAATAATTTATATTTTTGTTTTTAAGTCTGTTGGAAATGCAAATCTAATGATTTACACCTAATAAAAAACACCACCCATGAAAACAAAACAAACGCTTTTATTATTGGGATTTATCCTGACAGTGATTTTGAGTTCCTGCAAACCTAAAACCACAATGTTATGGAACGGGAAAGACTTCACCGGATGGCATTTTGTACTGCAAGACAGCAGTATTTCCCCGTCTGATAACTGGATCATAAAAGATGGGATCATTCATTGCTTTGGGAAAGGAAACGGGTATATGCGAACCGAAGCGGTGTATAGTAACTACGAACTGGAGGTGGAATGGAGGTGGCCGGAACAGCCTGGAAACAGTGGGGTTCTGCTCAATATGCAGGAACCGGACAAGGTCTGGCCTAATTGTATCGAATGCCAGTTACAAGCCGGTAATGCCGGTGATTTTATCATCATCGGTCCGGGGAGTCTGAAGACAAAAGATTCTCTTTATGTTAATAAAGATAAGGTTGCCGTTGTAATCCCCAAAATACAAGAGAGCCCGGAAAAGCCTGCCGGAGAATGGAATCATTACAGGATCATCAATACAAAAGACTCTATTGTCTGTTACGTTAACGGAGTACTTCAGAACAAAGGTTATGATCCTTCGCTGAAAGAAGGCCATATTCTCCTGCAGAGCGAAGGGGCACCGATTGAGTTCAGGAATATCATTCTAAAGCCGTTACCATAGCAAAATACACGATTGGTTTTTAGCCACGGATAACACGAATGAACACGAATGTAATCGTGTAAACCTTAATATCTCCTTTTCTTCCGTGCCCTCTGTGATTAAGAAGATTTAACCACAGAGCGCACAAAGCAGGCACAGAGTAC
>JANTGF010000105.1 GCA_024763075.1 Bacteroidales bacterium
TATGATGTTGCCATGGCAAGTCAGATTCAAAAGGTAAAAGAATCGGCTAAAATAAAGAATGTGGATGATTTGCTAAAGAGTGGTAATACATGGGAAGTATAATCATACCTTACAAGTTATCAGAGAGCCTTCATCAGAAGGCTTTTTTTTTGCAAATTAATCCGCATTATTTATACTTTTAGCTTTATACAGGTAAGGTAAGAATAAGGATTGTCATTGGAATAATTGACTAACTATTTCTTATATTTGATCAGATTTGCAGCAGAATTGCTGCTTTGCTTAATTGTATTGTTAATTTCAGGCTAAAAGTATTAACTTTAGGCTATTAAGTTTTTACTATAGAAAACATCGGAGAATGGACAATATATCGAATTCGGATAAGTATTTAGAAAAATTACTGGCTGAAAAAACAGAGAATTATAAAGAACTTGCCTGTTTAAATCAATTGAATTCTATTTTTAGTTCTGGTAAAAATCTGGATGATACGCTTGGGAGTATTGTTTTACAGATTCCAAAAGCCATGAAACATGAAGACTTTGCTGAAGCTGAGATCAATTACCTTGGTAAAGTATATAAAAGTTCAAATTTCCGAAAATCAGACTGGTATCTTTCTGTTGATTTTACTACGATTGATGAGCAAACCGGGCAATTGACCGTTTATTATACCAGGCCGTTTCCGGATGCGGAAATAGGACCTTTTCTTACCCGGGAAAAAAGAATGCTTGATAATATTGCAGGTCTTATTATGGATTATATCAATGGCATAAAAGCCAGGGAAATTATTCAGACTACAAATGAAAACGATAGAAACTTGTCCGATAAATCCAATAGGGCAGCGAAACAACTTACAACTCAAAAACTTTTACAAAAATTTCTGGATAAACATAATTCCGAAAGGAACCTTTTTCACGAACTTATGCCTTTTAAGGTGAAGGAGATTTTACTTGTAGCCACACTCTATGATGCATATATTATTGAGGGTGAAGGACGCTTTTCTGACCATATTCTGGGTGAGTATAATAAGATGAATTTAACTTCCATGCCCAGAGTAACCGGGGTTTCTTCGGAGCATGAAGCACTCAGAAGATTGAGTAAAATGCATTTTGATATTATTATTATTATGGTGGGTGTGAATAAAAAATCTGCCATCAGGTTAGGGAAAAAAATTGAAAAGGATTTTCCTTATATCCCAACTTGTTTTTTGCTGAATAACAGTAGTGATGTTCCTTTTTTTACTAAATCCCTGTCCTGGCCGAATATCCCTGAAAATTTGTTTGTCTGGAATGGTGATTCCAAAGTGTTTTTCACTATGGTGAAGTCTTTGGAAGATCTTGTGAATGCAGGGAATGATGTCAAATTGGGAATTACTAAGATTATTCTCCTTGTGGAAGACAATCCTGTTTTTTATTCAAAATATTTATCTATCCTCTATTCATTAGTTTTGGAACAAACCCAGCATCTGATTGAAGATGTGGGAAGTGACGATATGTATAAAGTCTTGAAATTGAGGGCCAGGCCCAAAATACTCCATGCTAAAACCTACGAGGAGGCCCAGGGGATAATGGATGAGTTTGGTGATAATCTTTTATGTGTCATTTCAGATATTCGTTTTCCAAAGGGAAAAACCCTGTCGGATACCGCAGGTTTCGAACTGATACAGGATATTAAAAAGAAATATGAAGACTTGCCTGTCGTACTTCAATCCTCCGACCCTGATAATCGGAATAAATCGGAGGAGTTGGGTGCTCATTTTATGTATAAGGACTCCGAATCCCTTGTACAGGAACTTAAGTATTTCATTAACTATTATCTGGGTTTTGGCCATTTTGTTTACAGGGATCATAAAGGAAGAAAAATTGCTGTGGCACGGACGATGAAGGAATTTGAATCTTCACTTGAAACAATCCCGGAGGATTCTCTGGTTTACCATGCAATGAAAAATCATTTTTCCATGTGGCTGATGGCACGTGGTGAAGTGAAAATCGCCAAAGCCATCAGTCCATTGAAAGTTAGTGATTTCAAGAGCCTGAATGAGTTGCGTGACCTGATCGTTCAGATCATTAAACAGCGCAGGCTGGAGAAAAACAGGGGGATGATTGTTGGTTTTGATGAATCATCCATTCTGGATGAACAAAATATTGTAAGTATGGGGTCAGGATCACTTGGGGGAAAAGGACGTGGCCTGGCTTTTATCAGTACTCTGATCTACAACTTCAACTTTTCAAATCTTATTCCCGATATTAAAATCAGAACACCAATCACTGTAATTATTGGTACGGATGAATTTGACCAGTTTCTTGAAGATAATCAACTGTTTGATATCATTAATACCGAAAAGGATTACAGGCTGATACAAAAACATTTTCTTGCAGGCAGATTATCTTTCGACTTGCGGAATAAATTAAGAATATTCCTTAAACTTGTCGATAAGCCTATTGCTATACGTTCTTCAAGCTTATTGGAAGATTCTGTAAATCAGCCGTTTTCCGGAATATTCAATACGTTTTTGTTGCCAAATAACAGTGATAGTTTTAAAGCCAGGTTTAAACAGGCTGAGAATGCTATAAAAATGGTCTACGCATCTATTTATTCTGATTCTGCCAGGGATTATTTGAAGGCAGTAAACTATAAGTCAGAAGATGAAAAGATGGGAATTATTATTCAGGAAGTTGTCGGGCACAAGCATGGAAAATATTTTTATCCCCATATTAGCGGGACGGCTCAATCACGTAATTATTATCCTTATGCGCATATGAAACCAGATGAAGGATTTGCTTTGGCTGCTCTGGGTCTGGGGCATTATGTAGTGGAAGGAGAAAGAGCATACCGTTTCTCACCGGTATATCCTAATCTTGAAATTAATACACCAAAATATTTGTTTAAGAATTCACAATTGTGGTTTTATGCAGTCGACCTCTCACAGGAAAAGATTGATTTTCGAAAAGGTGATCTTGCCGGTTTAAGGAAGCTGGATATCTCGGAGTCTGAGAAACATGGGACATTAAAACATCTGGCCTCGGTATATGATGTTCAGAATGATATTTTTACACCCGGACTTGATAAACCCGGTCCCAGGATTATCAATTTTGCGAATATCCTAAAATATGACTACATCCCTTTGGCCCAGACGATTAATATAATTCTTGATATTGTTAAGGAAGCCTTGGGAACTCCGGTTGAAATAGAATATGCGGTGGATTTAAAAAAAGACAAGGAAGGAAAAGCTTCTTTTTATTTGTTACAGGTTAAACCCCTGTTGGGAGCTGACACCGATTTTAAGGTAGATTTTGGAAAGATACCAAAGGAGAAGATTATATTGTCTGCGGAAAAGAGCATGGGTAACGGGAGGATAAAGGATATTAAAGATATTATATACATCATTCCGGAACGGTTTGATAAGTTGAAAACGACGGAAATGGCTGAAGAAATCGGACAATTAAATGCAAAGATGGTGAAATCAGGAAAGAAATATATCTTAATGGGACCCGGGCGGTGGGGGACAAGAGATAAATTTATTGGTATTCCGGTTGTTTGGCCTCAGATTTCAAATGCAAGGGTGATTGTGGAGATGAGTCTTAAAGATTTTCCACTGGATGCATCTCTTGGTTCTCATTTTTTTCATAATGTAATTTCAATGAATGTGGGTTATCTTTCTGTTAACCATACTTCACCATCTGATTATGTTACCTGGGAAATTTTAAAAGACCAGAAGGTGGTTGAGGAAACCAGATATTTCAGACATATACGGTTCAGATCAAATCTGTTAGTGCAAATGGATGGAAAAAAGAGAATTGCAATGATAAGTGTGAAATAGCTGAAATTTAATATGATTAAGGATGCTCAGTGACAAAAATTTCTATACGGTACAGAAGTATGATTTTACAGATACTTCGTTTAATCTGTTAATGCAGACCAGGATTTATCGTGTTTTATTGGTTTGCAGTAACTATTCTTCATTTATGCTGGAAGAAGATGGTCGTATTGATGAGCAGATTTTTAATGAATATACTTCCCTGAATTTAAGGTACCCCCCGGTTTTTATACAGGTTGATACGGAGGAAAAAGCCTTTAAAGTGATGGAAGAGGATAATATTGATTTGATTATTATAGCCCAGGGAACACAACAAATAGACACTTTTGCACTTGCTAAACATTTGAAAGATAAGTTTGTAGATAAACCCATTGTTGTACTGACTTATTTTACCCGTGAGATTTCATTAAGACTGGAGCATGAAGATCTTTCCAGTATAGATTATGTGTTTTCCTGGCTTGGAAATACCGATTTACTCATGGCGATTGTTAAACTGATCGAAGATAAAATGAATGCATACTACGATGTAAATGTCGTAGGAGTTCAGACGATTCTTTTGGTTGAAGATTCGGTACGGTATACTTCTTCATATCTGCCAACTCTCTATAAAATTGTTATGGTACAGTCCAGAGAATTTCAAAAGGAAGCCTATAATGATTACCAGCAAATGATGCGTATGCGAGGCAGGCCGAAAATACTTCTTGCAACAACCTATGAAGAAGCGGTTGCCCTTTTTAATCAGTATAAGGATAACATGCTTGGAGTAATTTCTGATGTGAGCTTTAAAAAAGAAGGGGTAAAAGATTCGGAAGCCGGGTTAAAGTTTTGCAGGCTGGTAAAAGACACGGATGCTCATTTGCCTTTTTTATTACAATCTTCAAATGAGAAAATGAATCGGGTGGCCGGGGAACTCAATGTCGGATTTCTTTATAAATTCTCCAGGACCCTATCATATGAGCTCACAAATTTCATCATTAAAAATCTCGCCTTTGGTCCTTTCATTTTTCGGCATCCTGAAACTCACGAAGAAATTGGCCGTGCCGAAAACCTTCAGGAGTTTCAACAAAAGATTATGGAAATTCCATTTGAATCTCTCATTTTTCATACAAGTCAGAATGACTTTTCCAAATGGCTCAATGCCAGGGCTCTTTTTCCTCTGGCACAGATGTTTAAGTATCTAAGGAACGATGATTTTGAAACTACCGATCAGCTACGTTCTTTTCTGTTTAGTGCTATTTCGAGTTTCAGGTTTGGAAAGGGGAGAGGTGTAATTGCCAAGTTCAACAAAGACAGTTATGATGAGTACCTTATTTTTTCAAGAATCGGAGATGGCTCCATTGGAGGTAAAGCACGTGGACTTGCTTTCCTGAATTCCGTGATTAAATTAAATAAGCTTTACAGTAAATTCGAAAATGTACTGGTTACCATCCCCCGGACGGTAATTATCAGTACAGACGTTTTTGATGAGTTTATGGAATCCAATGAGCTGTTTGATATTGCTCTTTCAAATTCATCAGATGAAGAAATATTAAAACATTTTTTGAAGGCAAAGTTACCTGTCTCATTAAAAGATGACCTGAATGCTTTTGTGAAGGTGGTTTCAACTCCTTTGGCTATACGTTCCTCCAGTAAGCTTGAGGATTCTTATTATCAGCCTTTTGCGGGTATCTATTCAACCTATATGATACCAAAACTACCGGATAATAAAAGTATGGTAAGGATGCTTTCCAATGCAATTAAGGGAGTATATGCTTCGGTATATTATAAATCGAGTAAATCATACATGAATGCAACTTCCAATGTGATTGATGAAGAGAAAATGGGGATCATTATTCAGGAGGTTTGTGGCACTCAGCATGGGAATCTGTTTTATCCAACCATGTCCGGAGTCGCCAGGTCTGTTAATTTTTATCCGATTGGAAACGAAAAAGTGGAAGATGGAATGGTCAGGATTGGTTTTGGGCTGGGTAAGTTAATTGTTGAGGGTGGTTTATCTTTAAGATTTTCACCAAAGTATCCTCGCAAAGTTCTTCAGCTTTCTTCACCGGATATGGCTTTAAAAAGTACCCAGAAAGAATTTTATGCACTTGACCTGGCCAAAGAACGGTTTACATTTTCAACAGACGATGGTCTGAACCTTAAGAAACTTCCGGTTACTGAAGCGGCAGATCTTTCGGAGTTCAAATACATAGCTTCAACCTATGATTATGAAAGTCATATGATCAGGGATGGGGCATTCGGAAAAGGAAAAAAAGTTATTACTTTCTCACAAATCCTGAATAACAGGCTTTTCCCATTGTCTGACATATTGAATGATCTTTTAAGAATTGGTCAGGAAGAAATGCGGAATCAGGTGGAAATAGAATTTGCGGTTGATTTTTCACAAGAGAGACAGGGCGTTGTATTTTTTAATGCACTTCAGATACGACCCATTGTTGAAAATGATGCCACACTTGGAACTGACCTTGGAGATATAAGTGATGATGATGCGATTATTGTTTCCAATTCCGCTATGGGAAATGGAGTTATAACAGATGTTTGTGATGTGGTGTTTGTTAAACCCGAGTCTTTTGATCCTGCGCAAACCAAGAAAATCGCTTCCGATCTTGAGGACCTGAACAATAAGTTTATTAAAGAGGACAGGTATTATGTGCTTATTGGTCCCGGCCGGTGGGGTTCACAGGATCCGTGGCTGGGGGTTCCTGTAAAATGGCCACAGATCTCACAGGCAAAAGTGATTGTTGAATCCGGTCTGGAAAATTTTCGTGTTGACCCGAGTCAGGGAACACACTTTTTCCAGAATCTTACAGCATTTCGTGTGGGTTATTTTACGATAAACCCGTTTATTCAGGATGGTTATTATGATATTGATTTCCTGAAGAATCAGCCCCCGGTATATGAGGATAAGATTATCAGGCATGTAAGGTTTGACGCACCTTTACATATCGCCATTGACGGGAGACATACGAAGGGAGTTGTGTTGAAACCCGGTTATGAAAAACCTCATGATTCTCAGTCTTCCTGAAAAACAGCGCTTTCTGTTAGCATTTTTCTGTCAACTTTTTTAACCAGACCCTGAAGTACTTTGCCAGGACCAACTTCTGTAAAGGAACTTGCGCCATCCCGTATCATATGAACCACTATTTGTGTCCATTTTACCGGGGCAGTGAGTTGATGAATCAGATTTTGTTTGATTTCTTCAGGGTCAATGGTAGGTTCTGCTGTATAATTTTGATAAACCGGGCAAATCGGTTTGGAGAATTCTGTCTCGTAAATGGCTTTTGTCAGCTCATCCTGTGCAGGTTTCATCAGAGGGGAATGAAATGCACCACCAACTGCCAGTTTTATTGCCCTCCTGGCACCCAGTTTTGTTAATTCATCCATTGCTTTGTCAATTCCCTCAATAGATCCCGAAATAACAATTTGTCCCGGACAATTATAGTTGGCCGGAACAACTATTTCAGGAATGGACTTACAAACTTCGTTCACCGCCTCATCTTCCATTCCTATGATTGCTGCCATAGTGGAAGGCTCAGATTCACAGGCTTTTTGCATGGCCATTGCTCTTTTTGAAACAAGTGTCAGACCATCTTCAAAAGACAGTGCCTTATTGGCAACCAATGCGGAAAATTCACCCAGTGAATGGCCAGAAACCATCTCAGGTTGAAACTTGTTCCCTAAGGTTTTTGCAAGAATTGTTGAATGCAGGAAAATAGCCGGTTGGGTTACCCTGGTTAGCTTAAGATCCTCTTCCGGGCCTTCAAACATTGTTTTGGTAATTTCAAATCCAAGGATTTGGTTTGCTGTGTCAAATAATTCTTTACCTAAAGTACTGTTGTTATAGATATCTTCTCCCATTCCGGGAAACTGGGCGCCCTGCCCGGGGAATACATAAGCTTTCATATTGAGGAATATATTTAATTTATTTTAATGTAATTTGGAGCCAATCAGATGGATAAATTCTTCCCTTGTAGCTTGTTTTGACAGAAACTCACCTGTAAAAGCAGAAGTTGTAGTAACAGAGTTCTGCTTTTGAATACCGCGCATCATCATACACAAGTGGTGCGCTTCAATAACGACTGCTACTCCAAGTGGATTCAGCGTTTGCTGAATACAATCACGGATTTGCGTAGTAAGTCTCTCCTGAACCTGCAGCCGTCTGGCGAAGGCTTCAACAACCCTTGCAATTTTACTTAAACCTGTAATATACTTGTTTGGAATGTATGCTACATGGGCCTTCCCAAAGAACGGGATCATATGATGTTCACACATGGAATAGATCTCAATGTCCTTAACAATCACCATTTGCTGATAATCTTCGCGGAACATGGCAGATCTTAAAATTTCTTCAGGTTTGTGTTGATACCCCTGCATTAGGAATTGAAATGCTTTTGCTACTCTTTCAGGTGTGTCTTCCAGTCCTTCCCGTAAAGAATTCTCACCAATAAGGTTGAGTATTTCTTTGTAATGACCCGATAGTTCGGAAGTTGTTTCATCATCCCAGGTATCAATTCTTTCGTACCCTTTTCCTTCATTTATTTGAGAATTCATAATTATTTGCTTATCCGTAATATTCAACAAAGTTATTTTCTGTTTCAACAATTTTAATACAATGCAATTCTGCTCCCAGTTCACTCACCGGACCATTTAATATCTCCCAGATTGCTTTGGCAAGGTTTTCAGTAGAAGCAATTCGATCTTTCATAAAGGGAACCTCAATGTTTATATTTTTATGATCAATTTCTTCAACAATCTTTTCTTTTATTAATTTGCTGAGTGATTTTAAGTTAATCACATAACCTGTTTTGTCTTTTACTTCCCCTTTTACTGTAACAAAAAGTTCGTAATTATGCCCGTGCCAGTTGGGATTGGAACACTTTCCATAGATTCGCAGGTTCTTTGCATCATCCCATTCAGGGTTGTATAACCGGTGAGCAGCATTGAATCGTTCTCGTCTTGTAAGATAGATCATGTGATAAAATTAAACATCTTTCAATTGCAAAAATGCTAATTAATTTGAATAGTTTAGCAAAATAGTTGTGAAAATCATATTTTTACAATTTCACATAAAAATAAACAAAAGCTTGAAAATTCTTTGTACAGCCGCAACAAAACTTGAATCAGAATCACTGACCGGGCGGATAAGGAGTCTTAATTTGTTCCAGGAAAGAAGGGGCAGATTCTGTAAAGATGATTTTGAAATTCATTTTTTAATAACTGGAGTCGGTCCGGTTTTTGCCACTTATAAGCTTACAAAAGCTCTGTCAATGAATGATTTCGACTTTGTTTTAAGTTTTGGAATCGGAGGGAGTTTTAAAGAGTCACTTAAGCCAGGAGCAGTGGTATATATCAAAGAAGAAATTTTTGCAGATATTGGAGTGGAAGAGAATGGAGCAGTTAAAACCTTATTTGAAAGTGGTCTCATGGATGAAAATGAATTTCTCTTCAGTGAGGGGAGACTTGTAAATCCGGAGGATAATTACACTTCACAGGCCATGAATGAGTTGAAAAGGGTAAAGGGGATAACCGTAAATAAAGCGAGTGGAAGCATGGAAACTGCAGGTTTTTTTTCTGAAAAGTATCAGGCAGAAGTCGAAACAATGGAAGGTGCTACTGTATTTTATACCTGTTTGATGGAAAAGGTAAGGTTTGCAGAGATCAGAGCCATTTCAAATTTTGTTGGGGACAGAAATAAGGCAAACTGGAAAATCGATGAGGCATTAAAGAATCTGACAGAAGTTGTTTTTGAAATCTTAATACAATTAATAAATGGCGGGAAACGGTAATGAGCTTGGGATAAAAATCGGATATTCTACCTGTCCGAACGATACTTTTATTTTTGATGCCATGGTTCATGGGAAAGTGGATACAGAAGGTCTGAAATTTTCAACCTTTTTAGGAGACGTGGAAGAACTTAACAAAAAGGCATTTAAAAAGGAACTGGATATTACAAAATTGAGCTACCATGCCTATGCATATTTGTCAAATGAATATTTAATTCTGGACTCAGGAAGTGCTCTGGGTGACCATAACGGGCCACTTTTGCTTAGCAAGGAGAAAATAGAACCTGAGGAGGTTGAAAATCTTAAAATTGCTATTCCCGGGAAATATACCACGGCAAACCTGTTGCTTAGGATTGCCTTCCCAAATGCAGTCTCTACTAAAGAATATTTATTTTCAGATATTGAGAAAGCAATTTTGTGTGGTGAGACAGATGTCGGATTAGCCATTCATGAAAACAGGTTCACTTATGCAGAGAAGGGATTGAAAAAGATACTAGATCTGGGAGACTACTGGCAAAATCTTTCAGGAAAACCTATTCCTCTGGGAGGAATAGTTGTACGAAGGGATCTCGGTGTAGATGATATATTAAAGATAAACAGGGTGTTACGAAGAAGCATTGAGTTTGCCTTCAATTATACAGATGAAGTATTACCTTACGTTAAGAAGTATGCTCAGGAGATGGAGGAAGAGGTTATGCTTAAGCACATAAATCTATATGTGAACAATTATTCTCTGGATCTTGGGAAGGAGGGTAAATCGGCAATCAGAAAACTATATGAGTTTGCTGAAGAAAAGAAACTGATTCCGGAGGTAAACAAAAATTTATTTATCTCTGATTTATGAGTCCATTTTCTTAATATCAATCTTTTTCTGATTCTTTTCTTTTGTACTTCCGGATTCTTCTTTTGCAATCTTATTTAGTTCGTCCACAAAACGTTGAACATCTGATTCTTTAAATCCTTTTTCAAGAGCAGCTTCTTCCAGTGTTCCCCAGATGGGCTCACCGCAGGCAATGCATTTTATTCCTTCGTTCATTAAATATTTTACCGATCCGGGAACAGTATCTACCAACTCTTCAATGCTTATATCTTTTTTAATACTCATAATTTTATTCAATTTTTAATTTTTATGCAAAGATAATCGATCTGTTTCAGACCTTCATTATAAAATCATTTTACCAGGGCAAAAACATCTTTTTTCATTCTTAAAAACATAAAAAACCCGCGGCTGATCATAAAGGTCATTAATGCCAGCCATAAAGCATGATTCCCAAGATATGGCTTAAGCAGATAATAGACAGGAATATAAAACAGAACCGTTGAAATAATCATTGTGTTTCTCATGCCTTTGGATGCCGTAGCACCAATAAAAATACCATCCAGTAAAAATGCAGGAAAGGTGATCACAGGAACCAGGGCAACCCAGAACATATAGGGAGATGACATGTGGATTAATTCCTGATTGTTGGTCAGTAAACCTAAAATTGTTTTTCCTCCTGCCAGGTAGGTTAAAGAAAAAGGTATGCTGGTTAGTATGCCCCATCTAAACAGGAGTTTGATATTTAACCGTAGATCACCTCTTGAACCGGAACCAATATATTTTCCGGTGAGTGCCTCAGCAGCATACGCAAAACCGTCAATAAGGTAAGAGAAAAACATGAAATATTGCAAAAGCAGAGTATTGATAGCAAGAATGTCATCTCCGATATGTGCAGATTCTGCAGTAAAAAATGTAAAAGCAAAGATTAAAAACAGGGTCCTGATAAAAATATCTTTGTTTACGTGGAAGAATCTGTTTATTGCTTCCTGATCAAGTAAGGATGAAAAATGAATATACCTGTTCAGCTTTTTATAATATCTGAAGTAAAGAAACAGACCAATTATGAGTCCTGTGAATTGTGCAAGAACAGTTCCCAGAGCAACACCCTCTGATTTCATGTCAAGTTTCAGAACAAAAAAGACACTGAATACAACGTTCAGCAAATTAACTGAAACTGTGATGATCATGGGAAAACGGGTATTCTGCATTCCTATGAACCACCCGGTCAGGGAATAAAGTCCCAGAGTTGCCGGTGCCGCCCAGATACGGATGTAGAAATACTGTTTTGCAAGCTGTTCCACCTCTTCACTACCGTTTAATAGATAGAAGCTCAGAAGACCTATGGGTTTTTGTATTAAAATGAGCAGGATTCCACCTGAAATACCGATCAGAAATGAACGGGCTAATGTAAGTCCTGATTCTTTCAGATTTCTTGATCCATACGCCTGAGCTGTAATTCCTGTGGTTCCCATTCTTAAAAATCCGAACCCCCAGTAGATAAAATTGAAAATCATACCTCCTAAAGATATGGCCCCAATGTATTGAAGATTTTCAAGATGTCCGACCAGAGCCAGGTCAACCATACCAATCAGAGGGATGGAAATATTACTGATGATGCTGGGAATGGCAAGGTGTAATATCTTTTTATTCATACAGAAACAGAAACTTTGGGACTAAAAGTTTAAAAACAAAGAAAAATAATAAGAGAAAATAATCATTTTTGTTAATCTGATATTATATCAGTTCAAATTAAGTGACAAATATACAGGTTTTTAAGCCGGCTTCTTATCTGAAGTTAATTTTTGGTTAAAAATTATTTTTTTAGTATGTTTTTTATTATTTTAAGGGAAAATTTCAAACTAATAAAAATTTAATATTATGGCTTTTAAATTACCGGAATTACCGTATTCCTTAAGTGCGTTGGAACCGCACATTTCAAAGAACACACTAGAGTTTCATTATGGGAAACATCATCAGGCATATGTAAACAACCTGAACAATTTGCTCCCTGGTTCAGGATTTGAAAATGCCGGACTGGAAGATATCATCCGTGAAGCGAACGGGGGAGTTTTTAACAACGGTGCTCAGATATGGAATCATACCTTCTATTTTACAACATTCAGCCCGGATGCCAAGGGGAAACCCGAAGGCAGTTTTGCCGGTTTGATTGAAAAAGAATTTGGTTCCTTTGATGACTTTAAAGCACAGTTTACTACAGCAGCGGCCACCTTGTTTGGATCGGGATGGGCCTGGCTTGTCAGGGATAATAATGGAGCATTAAGTATTGTGAAAGAATCAAATGCAGGAAACCCATTGCGGGATGGTTTGACTCCTTTGCTCACTTGCGATGTTTGGGAACATGCCTATTATCTTGATTATCAAAACAGAAGGCCGGATTACCTGAAAGCTTACTGGGATGTGATTGACTGGAATATTGTTGCTGGAAGGTTTGATAAGGTTTGATAGTATTTTATAAATGAATCTCAAAGAGCTGGTTATTAAAGGCAGAAGCATCAGGCGCTACCGGGAGAGTGAATTAGTTTCTGACCGGGTAATCATTAGCTTACTTGAACTTGCAAGAAATTGTCCTTCATCGCGCAATGACCAGCCTTTGAAATTTATTTATTCAGTGCATCCAAATATAAATAATCTGATTTTTCCCTGCCTGAAATGGGCAGGATATCTTACAAACTGGGATGGCCCGGCTCCGGGAGAAAGACCGGGTGCTTACATAATAGTACTGGGTGATCAAAATATCAGCAATAATTTTGAATGTGATGCCGGTATTGCTATGCAGACCATCGTGTTGGGTGCAGCTGAAAAGGATTTGGGTACCTGTATAATTGCCTCGGTTAACCGGCCACAATTAAGAAAAATTCTGACTATTCCTGAACAATATGAGATCCTGTATGTAATTTCAATGGGATTTCCTGCTGAAACTGTTATTCTTGAGGAAACAGGGAAAGCAGGAGACATAAAGTACTGGCGCGATGAAAACGGAATTCACCATGTGCCTAAAAAGCCTTTAAGTGAA
>JANTGF010000106.1 GCA_024763075.1 Bacteroidales bacterium
TAATCTGTCATTTCGAACCTGAGGCACGATGGTGAGAAATCTCCTTTACTTCAAAGATTTCTCAGTCATACTTCCCTGCCTGCCGGTAGGCAAGCTTCGAAATGGCAAATAGTAACGTCATAATATAATTGACTTAACACTAGTGTATTTGAGGTTTTAGATTTTAAGCAACAACGCAGAAGTTGGCCTTTATAGACAAATTTTAATTAGATACCTTAACCTTTCCGGATGCAATTTTTTCCATTGCTTTTTCCGGAGGATATTTTCGTTTGGCAATCAGATGATCAATGGCCATTATGGGATGTTTAAGGATCATTCTTGGACCGGCATACCGCATTACTTTTTTGATTTTGTTTTTTTCCTCTGGTTTATAACAATGCACGGGGCATGTCGAGCATTCCGGTTTGATCTCTCCGAAAGGGCATTTTTCATATCGCGATACGGCGTATTTACTCAATCGTGTACAGGAATCGCAAAGCTTTCCGTTTGATCCGTGTTTTGCATGGCAATACATGTGGATCATGGTTTCAACCGTGATCTTTTCCCGTTTCGCCCGGCTTTTTCTGAAACTGTATTTTTCCAATTTCACCTTTTCAATAATTTCCGATAAAAAGACATAGATGATTTATTCCCGGATCATTGTAAGGATCATTTTAAACTTTTCCGCAGCATGTAATTTGTGAGGCTGATTAGCAGGCATAATAATACTTTCTCCTCCGGCCAAATGATAATCTTTACCGGATATAGTAATAACTGCGTTTCCTTCAATGACCTGAACCATTGCATCAAAAGGAGCAGTATGTTCGCTCAGACCTTCGCCTTTATCAAATGCAAATAAGGAAATATTGCCTTTTTCTTTTTTTAATACATTTTTACTTACGATTCCTCCATCCGAATAACCTACTATGTCATTTAAATTAAAAATCTCTGCTGTATTTAAACCTTTATTTTCCATGGAAATAAAATTTTTAATTATTATATCCGGAAAACCGGACTTGTTTTTCTTAATTTATTAATAAAAGAAAGCATAGATCTGTTTTCAGGTTTATGCTTTCTTTCTTTTCTTTCCGGGTTTTCAGCTACCTTCTCTGACCCGCTCCCATATCAGCCATGAATTTCTGATAATAATCTGTGAACACAGGGTTAATTTTATCAAATAATTCCTTTTGACCGTATTTATCGGTTAGCGAAGTAAGTTCCTGCATCATCTGCAGGCTCATTCTTTTTTCCAGTGAAATGGAACTGCTTTGAGCCGGATTGAGAACATTGTAATAGTAATTTAATTCTTTGTCGGCCTGTTGGAATATTTCATCAGCCAGGGCGTTTCCTTTTTCTGTTGCACCTGCTGTATAATAGGCCTCCAGCATCCTGTTAGAGTAAATATCATGACGCATTTTATTCTGTGGAAGCAATTCAATACAACGATCAATTACTGCGATTGCCGAATCTTTCTTACCTTCATTTGCAAGAACAATACCCAATCTTGCAAAATTATTTCTCATACGTATTACAGACAATGTTCTACGCGTATAATAATCAAGATATACATCAGGTGCATTCATTCTGCCCCAACGGAATTTCTCCATGTAGTTTTCATACATCTTATCTGTATCAATGCTTCCATAGTCAAGATAACGGCTGTTGTTTTTAGTGCTTACCGGTATCAGCCTGTATGCGAAGCCTTCCTGTCTGAAATAATTTTCCAGTCCAAGAGCATCATCATGCCCGCCTGCAACAAAGTAATACGGACGGTTCCAGTCATTATTTGCTAACAGATCAAGGCTCATCAACTGGCTTTTCATAACATAATTACCTTTCAGATTAATATCAATATAAGGTACAATTTTATCTTCAGAGCTTACGGTTCCGTTTTGTACCACTTTAGCAGAGTCAACCTTAAGTCTTAGTCTTTTTGTCGGAATAAAATCAATTCGTTTGCCACCCTGTATGGGCAACTGGGTTGCCGGGTTGTCATCTTTTACAAAATCAACTACAAGTTTCAGATCCTGAGGGCTTTTTATTTTATCAATCACATAAATCTGATTGTTTGTCCCGTCAAGATATTTTTTCCTGGGCAGGGAAATGGGCAAAGCGTCAGACTCATAAGCTTTTCTTTTCATCTGGTCAATATACCAGTCGGTGTTGAACAGCATTAAATTAACCACCCGTACATCGGTACGGATTCCTTCCACTTCCTGGGCATACCAGAGAGGGAAAGTATCATTATCCCCATTGGTACATAAAATGGCATTCGGTTCACAGGAATTCAGATAATTATAGGCAATATCCCTTGCCGTGTAACGTCCCGATCTGTCATGATCGTCCCAGTTTTCTTTTCCCATAATTCCAGGTACCAGGACTAGTGAAAGAATCCCTGCCAGAACGGCTCCGTATTTTTCAGGCATCACTTTTTTCAGGGTATCAATAATTGCCAGAACACCCAGACCAATCCAGATGGCAAAGGCATAAAACGAGCCGGCATAAGCATAATCACGTTCCCTGGGCTGATTGGGATATTGGTTCAGGTATACAACAATGGCAATGCCTGTCATGATAAAAAGAAGCAAAACAACCGTAAAATCCTTGGGTTTGCGCTGTAAACTGTATAAAAGCCCGAGTAAACCCAAAAGAAACGGAAGCAGATAATATTTATTACGGCTTTTATTGTTTGCCAGATAATCAGGCAGATTCTCCTGCGGGCCGATGCGTTTACTATCCAGAAAATCAATGCCGGTAATCCAGTTTCCTTTCAATGGTCCTCCGCTGCCCTGTATGTCGTTCTGTCTTCCTGAGAAGTTCCACATAAAATACCGCATATACATATATCCTATCTGATAGGTAATGAAGAATTTGATATTTTCACCAAAAGTCGGAACAATCAATGTTTTTTTATTATCACCGGAACCAACCGATACCCGCTGGCCTTTTGTGCCACTCCATTGCCGGTAAACCTGTTTATGATCCGGCTGGGAACTCCACATTCTCGGGAAAATAGTAATAAAACGATCATCATACACATACTTCAGGTTTCTTTTTGAAATTACATATTTACCATCTTCAGGAACGTATGTAGGTTTGCCCTCTTCGGTTTTGAGAATGGGGGCATCGTAATACTGCCCTTTTCCAAGCGGGCGATCTCCGTATTGCTCCCTGTTAATATAAGAAAGCAGGGCAAAAACATTTTCCGGATTATTTTCATCTATAGGTGGCTGAGCATAAGATCGTATAACCACCAGTGTGATAGAAGAATACCCTAAAAGTATCATGGTGACTCCAATCAAAAGGGTATTTAACATAACCCGGTTATTTTTGGCCAGGAAGTAACTTACCCAGATCACACCCCCGATAAAAATAATTGATAAGCCGGCAGAAGTAGAAATAAACGGAGCTCCGGAGAGAATCAGACCGGTACTGGCCAGAATGGATGTTTTTATGTAGTCTTTTTTATACTGTGCAAAATAAATAGCTGCAACCAGTGAAGCTATGAGAATAATCCAATGAAGAATAAGTCCTGTATTATAGGGCATTCCAAGGGTATTAATAAAGAAAAGTTCAAATTTGGCTGAAACCTTAAATACACCCAGAATGATACCGTACATCACCACACCAAGTAATGCAATCGAAACCACTGATGCTGTGACCAATCCTTTAGCATTGATGTTTTTGGCTTTTTTAAAGTAATATACAAAAACAATGGCAGGAATTGCAAGAAGGTTAAGCAGGTGGACACCAATAGAAAGACCCATTAAATAAGCGATAAGAACAATCCAGCGGTCCGCACCTTTCTTATCGGCTTCATCTTCCCATTTCAATATGGCCCAGAAAACAACTGCCGTGAAAAGAGATGAAGTAGCATAAACCTCTCCTTCAACAGCTGAGAACCAGAATGAATCGGAGAACATATAAGCAAAAGCTCCTACAAAACCGGCTGCAAAAATTCCGATTTTCTGACCCAGATCCATCTCTTCAGGTTTTGAAACCATCTTTTTTGCAAGGTGGGTGATGGTCCAGAACAGGAACATAATCGTAAGTGCACTGGCTATTCCTGATAAAGCATTGATCATTTTAGCGGCTTGCGTTACATCGCCTCCTGCAAATAATGCAGCCACGCGGGCAATCATTAAAAACAGGGGTGCTCCCGGAGGATGCCCAACTTCCAGCTTAAAAGCCGTAGCAATATATTCACCACAATCCCATAAACTGGCGGTAGGTTCAATAGTTGAAAGATAAACAATGGCTGCAACCAAAAAGGCGATCCATCCAAGAATATTGTTCAGGAATTTAAAGTCTTTCTTCATTTTATAAAATTTATCCAATATGGTTTTGTAAGAGTAACAAAAGAAATCATTCTTTAAAAAATGCAATATTTCCAAATTATGCAGCGAATTTAGTATTTTTCTGCTGGATTGAGGAATTTTTAGGATATTTTAAGATTTTCCACCCTTTGATAATATAATTATATTTGTCAGCGATGTATACAGACAGTAAATAATGAAAAAACAAAATAATAGAAAAGGACGGAAAGATATTGTATATTCAACCAATCCGGATTTTGATTATAATTTTTACGAGGATGAAGTTCAGGAAACTTTATCTCCTTCCCAACAAAATTTGTATGTTTCCCGTGACCGGAAAAACAGAAAAGGAAAAATAGTAACCCTGGTTGAAGGATTTGTTGGAAAAGATGAAGACTTAAAGGATCTGGGGAAAAAATTAAAATCTCTTTGTGGTTCCGGTGGTACAGTAAAAGAACAGATCATATTATTACAGGGGGATTTTTTGTCAAAAGTTATTGGGGCGCTGGAAAAAGACGGGTATCATGTAAAGAAAAAGGGAGGTTGAAAAAATGATATATAAGTTTCGTCTTCTGCTGATTTTAACAACTCTTCTGGCTTTTTCTGGTATTATTCATGCACAGTATTTTGAAAGTGGTCAGGATCCTGCCAAATTAAAATGGAATCAGATTAAAACACCACATTTCAGGGTGATTTATCCGAAAAATTTTGCATCAGAGGCACAACGAATGGCCAATATCCTGGAATATGCCTATGGTCTTGTTCCTGCAACGCTGGATCATGAGCCTAAAAAAATATCGGTGATCATTCATAATTATTCTTCACGAAGCAATGGTTTTGTTGCATGGGCGCCGAAAAGAATGGAATTATTTCCCACACCTGCACCGGATTCATATCCACAGGATGAACTTGAACAACTGGCCTTGCATGAAATGAGGCATGTGGTACAGATGGATAAACTAAATAAGGGTTTTACAAAAGTTCTCTCTTATATTATCGGAGAACAGGCCGTTGGTGGAATGAGTGTGATGCTACCCATTTGGTTTATGGAAGGAGATGCAGTACTTACTGAAACAGCTTTGAGTAAAACCGGTAGAGGCCGGTTACCTTATTTTGAAAAGGATTTAAGAGCTTTGTCATTGGAGCAGGAGAAAGTATTTAAGTATGATAAAGGTATTTTTGGTTCCTACAAAGATTTTGTGCCGGGTTATTATGAGGTTGGATATAAGCTGGTTGCACACAGCAGAAATCTTTTCGGTACTGAAATCTGGGACAATGCTCTGGATAAAACGGCAAAAAGGCCCTTTATCCTGAACCCGGTGAATTTAACTTTGAGGAAGTATAATAATCTGACAAAGAAAAGATTATATGATTCTACTTTTAAAAGTTTAAAAAGTTTATGGATACAACAGGATCAAAAAACCGTGAAATCAGTGTTTGATACTATTAACCGGGTTCACCGAAGAAGCTATACCAGTTACCGGTTTCCACAATATCTGAATGACAGTACAATACTGGTTGAGAAATCAGGAATGGATCAGATCAGGAAATTTATTACCATTGACAGGAAAGGAAACGAAAAAGTTGTGCACACACCTGGTTTTTATGTGCCCTTAAGATTATCTGCAGCAGCAAACAGGGTAGTTTGGGCTGAATCAATCAGTGATCCGCGCTGGGAAAACAGAACTTATTCAGTAATTAAAAGACTTGATCTCATAACAGGGGAGGAGATTACTCTTTCAAAAAAAAGCAGATATTTTGCTCCGGCTCTTTCTCCTGATGGTTTAAGAATAGCGACCATCGATATTACAACTGAGAATCAGTGCTTTTTGGTAATTCTGGATACAAAAACAGGGAAAGTTCAGAGACGATTGAAAATTGAAGGAAATAATTCTCTGCATATGCCTCAATGGAGAGATAATCATACTGTTCTGGTAATAGTGATAAATGAACAAGGTAAAAGTATTCAATCCATGGATCTGGTGAATCAAAAATGGACGATTCTCCTTCCACCCTCATTTCATGATATCCGGAATGTAGTAAGTTACAAAAATTATATTCTGTATCATTCAACTTATTCAGGTATCGATAATATTTATGCATTGGATTTAAGTACGAAAAAAAAGTACCAGATCACTTCTTCCCGTTTTGGGGCTTACGATGTTTCGTTGTCGCCCTCGGGAAACAGGATGGCTTTGTCAGACTATACTTCTTCAGGATATAATCTTACAGAAATGGAACTGAATCCTGCGGGATGGATTCCCCTTGAAAAAATTACAGATCGTTCGGTTAAGGATTATGAAAATCTGATCAAAGATGAAAAGGGACTTTTTAAAACAGAGGAAACGCCAAAAATAAAATATGAAGAAAAAAAATTCAGAAAATGGAAGCATATTTTTGGTTTTCACAGTTGGATGCCTTTTTATTTTGATTATGAACATTTCAGTCTTGAGGATAATCCCGTTTCTCCAGGTGTAACGCTTTTATCTCAAAACAAGCTGAGTACCGCAGTAACTTCCCTGGGTTATTATTATAAAAATGATGAACATCATTTCACCACCCGGTTTACCTATAAGGGCTGGTATCCGGTGTTTGATCTGTTTTGGGATTATGGCGGAGCACCGGGTATCATTGCCGATACTTCTGCTTCTGCCGACCCCGTGGAGATTTCAGGGAAGAACTCCAACCTGAATTTAAGGATATATATACCTTTGGACTTTACCCGGAATAAATATATCAGAGGTATCTATCCTGAAATTTCCGGTCAGTATTCAAATACTTATATATTTAATTATGAAACAGGTAGTTATAATGTTGGGCGCCTGTATTTAAATTACCGTTTCTATTTTTATAATTATCTGAAATTATCTCCAAAAGAAATTAAACCAAGATGGGGTCAGGTTCTCGATCTGAATTACACCAATGCTCCTTTTAATTCTGATAATTATGGCAGTGTATATTCTGCATTGGCAGGACTATATCTTCCGGGAGTATTTAGACATCATAGTATATATTTGCGGGCCGGACTGGAAAAACAGAAAACGGCAAAATACATCTACATGAATAGTCTTTCTTTTCCGAACGGATATAAAAACAGGGTAGCTGAGGAACTTAAAATATTTAAAGCAGATTATTACCTTCCACTTTTTTACCCGGAGTGGAATCTGGGATCCTTTCTGTATATTCCCCGGTTTTATTTGAACATGTTTTATAACTATTCAAAAAGTAAGGAAAATTATTATTATAACGGAAACTGGAATTATAATCCGGAAGAACAAATTCTTACAAGTTTTGGCGGTAAATTAAGCATGGATTTTTTTGCTCTGCGTTTTCCTTTTCCAATGAATGTCGGAATACAGTATGCCTGGATGCCAGCCCTGGGTACTTATGATATCAGTACTACTTTTGGTGTTAGTTTTAGTGGTTTTACGGTAAACAGGAAAGGCAGGCAACCATAATATAATAATCGATAAAACAAGATCGATATTGCTTTTATTTTAAAGGTCTTTTTTTGATCATGCCCCCTTTGGCATCTTTTATACTCTGCATTACAATAAACGCTTCTTTATCTATTTTATCTACCTCTGTTTGTAGTTTTGACAGTTCCAGCCTTGTAACTAAGGTATAAATAATATCAGTTTGCTCTAATGACTGGCCCCTTTTTCCTGAATAAATAGTACACCCTCTTCCAAGTTTTTCAATTATTGCCAGGCGGATTTCTTCAGCTTTATGTGAAATTATTGTAACACCTACATATTCTTCAATTCCTGATACAACAAAATCAACAGTTTTGGATGCTGCCAAATAAGTTAACATTGCATATAAGGAGGTTTCTATTGTAAATATATATGCAGCAACTCCGAAAATTAATATGTTAAGAATTAAAATTACATCTCCAATGGTTAATGAAGTTTTCCGGCTAATAAAAACCGCCAGTACTTCAGTACCGTCAATTACGGAGCCACCACGTATTGCCAATCCTATTCCCAGACCTAAAAAGAAACCACCAAAAACGGCAATTAGCAATTTATCATCGGTAATAACAGGAAATTGTATTAAATGAACAGTAACAGCAAGTAGTATTATTGCAATGATACTTTTCACAGCAAACTGACGGCTGATTGTTGAAACACCCATGATTAAAAAAGGCAGGTTCACAACAAATATGAGTACAGACAATGGTACAATTGTTACTTCGGCCAAAATAAGCGAAATACCCATTACACCACCATCAATAAACATATTAGGCAATAAAAAACCTTTCAGGCCAAAACCGGCAGACAAAACTCCTGTTAATATCATGAAACTGTCATGGATTAAATGATGGAGTTCAACCTTTACAATTGTAATTTCCTTCCTGGATTGAATGGAAGGCAACTTTTCTTTGTTTGGTTTGAACTTTAAAAGCTCAAAGATTATATATTGGATGATGGGTTTCATAATATTCAGCCTAAAATTATGGAAATTTTCTTACAATCAGTATGAATGCTTGAAATGAATTAATAAATGTCCGGAAATCCAATTTATCTTTTATCCCAACTTACCATTCCCCATTTTTCCAAATCATATTGCAGCGTTTCGAACCAATGGTATAAGCAAAATAAATACTTATTAGAATAAGCAAAGTAATAAAGCCTATTGTTATTTTTTTCATTAATATTTCACATTGTTTATTTAGTGCTTCTAAGAAAACTATCTATTTTTAAGTGGCTTTTTAGAAAATACCAATAACAAGGCTTGTGAAATCTTGAAAATCAAGGAGTTTACTTTCGTAAATAACTGTTTTCGAGATGAGCGTAACGTAGTTATTGGCGTTTTCTAAGAGACACTATTTAGTCAAATAGGTATAAAATTACCTTATTTGATGTCTCCAAATATTCAAATGGTTTTATTTTAATTATATAACACGTTCGTTTCCGGGCTGTTTCATCCCGGATTGTTTACTGATCCCTGTTCCCTGATCCTTGTTTATTGTCCCCTGTTTTTGCATATTTTTTCTCGTTAAACCAGGCAAATAAAATTAACAAAGCAAGGCCAATCAGAACATAATAAACAAATGTTGGAATAGGTACAGCATCGCCCTGAGCATAGGAATGCAGACCTGACAGGTAATAGTTGACGCCAAAATATGTCATGATAACAGAGAAAAATGCCAGAACCGAAGCCAGGTTAAAGGCAAAATGGCCTTTCATGCCGGGAATCATGCGCATATGCACCACAAAAATATACACCAGCCCTGTAATTAAGGCCCAGGTTTCTTTCGGATCCCAGCCCCAGTACCGGCCCCAGGACTCATTTGCCCATACACCACCAAGGAAGGTGCCTATACTGATAAAATATACGCCTAAAATAAGGGCCATTTCACTCACCCAGGTGAGAATTTGTATTTGTTGCTGGATACGCTCATGGTTTTTATCCGTTTTCATAACATACAGTAAAAGGTTTAACAACCCGATGATCATTCCCATTCCCAGGAATCCGTAACTGGCAGTGATCACTGAAACATGTATGGTCAGCCAGTATGATTTCAGAACGGGTACAAGATTTGTTATTTCCGGATTCATCCAGCTAAGGTGTGCCACAAAAAGTGTAAGAGCAGACAAGATCGCAGCAGCTGCCAGAGAAAAAGGTGTTTTTTTAACAAAAATCAGTCCGGCCAGCATAGCAGCCCACGCAATATAGATCATAGATTCATAACCGTTACTCCATGGCGCATGGCCTGAAATGTACCACCGGATACCCAGGCCGGTTGTGTGAACAATAAATCCAAGCAACAGGAGCCAGGTACTGATTTTAACGGCTCTGTTTCCGGTAAATTTCGGATTGATAATTTTTACAAACAAAATGATGAGTAAAATGAATCCTATTAAGCCATACCAGGAAGTGAGTTTTCCAAAAAGTTCATATTTTTCATAAAAAACTTCCAGTGCGATTTTCGAGTCAGGAGGAATGAGTTCTCCCGCACTTAATTTCTGATACTTTTTAACACCTTTTAATATTTCCGTGGCATTGGCCTCCTGGCCGGGAGCATCTAATGCAGAGATCCACAGGTTTAGCACCCCGCTTACAAATAAAGAATCATCTTTCAGAACATTAGCTCCGGCATCCTCAGGTGTGTACCAGTGATGTTCAGGGTCTCCTTTTGCCGGGAAAATCTTAAACATGGTTCCCGAGTAAACGAGGTAACATACATTCAGTCTCTCATCTACTTTCATCACATCCTGATCAAATTTATTTCTTTCGGCCGGGCGTTTCTGATAAGCTTTCTGAACATATTCCTGTAATTTGTAACTGAAGTTTTTATCCGGGTCAAAAAAGTCAATATAAGAAGCAAATTTCCCTTTTACACCCAGTAATCCGGGAATAAAATCGCCGGAAAGCCTGATCATTGGCTCATGTTGCCAGCTCTCAGGGTAAAAATACATGCCCAGTACAACCTGAACCGGATCCTGTCCTGAATATTCATTTTTCCTTAGGGTTTTTCTTAATATATCTGAAGCCATGGAATAAAAGGGTTTGATCCGGCCACCCTGATCCTGCACCAAAACAGAGGCAAACTCTTTTGCCTGAGAAGGAGGAATGACTTTTAACGGAGTTTGATTATGTCCGCCCTGCGCTGAAAGTATGCCAGATGAAGAAAAACTCAGACTGAAAATCATGAGAATAGGAATCATCAGGTTCCTTAATGAACTTCCGGAAACACCGGTCATTTTTGCCAGTTTCATGAAACGGCTGTTTTTATTGAAGATGGAAATTACCATACCAAGGGCCATCAAAAAATATCCGATGTAGGTAAGTGTTGTTCCTAAAGCATCATGGTTTACAGATAATATGGTCCCTTTTTCATCGGTATCGTAAGAAGACTGAAAGAATTTGAATCCCTGATAGTTAAGTATATGATTCATGTAAATCCGATAGGGCATTTCAACATTATTTTTTGCATCGGTCAGGATTACCTCACTGGCATAGGAGGAAGGACTGTTTGATCCGGGATATTTCTCCAGCTGAAAATCTTTCAGATAAAGTGAAAATGGAAGTTGAATGGGTCTGGGGCCGTAAGCAAGAGAAAACTTTGTTTCACCCAGGTTTACTGAAGCAGAAACGCCCATTTGGTCGCTTTTCCCCATAATGGTAATTTCCTTTTGGTTTTGTCCGTCAGAAATCTGAAAAGTGAGGGCATCCGGAAAAGATTGCCCCTGAGTTGAAGTTACCAGGTCATAACGGCCCTTATCAATATAATCTTTCATAACAAGCTGATAAAATGGAGTGCTGTATAAATTGCCCTTCAATAAAGGATGAGCCAGATTTGCTTCCAGGGTATCTTTGGAGCTGGCTGCCATATTCATTCTTACAACCGGTTGATTACTTAAAAAGTATAATTTTGAATCTTTTCTATAAATGTGGAAATCATCTGTATCCGGGTTGTGATCAAACCCGATAACCTGATCTCCGGTTTTTTTGGTTTCTCCTTCCTTAAGATAGAATTCTTCACGTCCGTTGTTTCCAAGAATAACCATTAAAATGAAGGATTCTCCCTGAGGGTCGGGAATGAGAACTTTCTTAGCATTTGGAATATATTTAATAAGCTGAAGGGTGAACTTCCTATTATCCTGATTTACAGAGTGTTTAAAACTGTTTTTTCTCCCGGGAATAAATTTGGTTTTGAAAGAAAAGCCCGTGTTTTGTGTTCCTGATTCAATGGAACCATGAACGTAGGATTCAGAAGAATAAATTTCATCAGAAGAACTCCCTTCACGAATGTGCATTGTGCCCTCGTAACTGATATAACGTGTTACAGCAGCGCCAAGAAAAATAATTAAAAAAGCAAAATGGAACAAAAAAAGACTGAGTTTTTTTGTTTTGTAAACTTTGTTGATGATCATATTTCCTACAAGGTTGATCATGATCAGTACCAAAAGTACTTCAAACCACCAGGCATTGTACACAACAGCCCGGGCAACAGCGGCACCGTAATCATTTTCAATAAATGTTGCAGCAGCAGTGGAAAAGGCCATGGTAAGGATCAGAAATCCCATCATGGGCATGGACGTAAGAAACCGGAATATATTTTTCATCTGTTTAAAATTTTTAATCACTTGGTTACAAATTAACTAAAAATTTAAGAACAGATGTAACCACTCCGTTCTCCCATGAACTTGTTTTAATCATTTTTGTGTGTGAACTTTTGATT
>JANTGF010000107.1 GCA_024763075.1 Bacteroidales bacterium
AATTTCCTTTTGCCAAATAATTTCAGTACATATTTTTAGAAGGGATTTTTTGTTAAGTAAAAATGGGGGGGGGTATTTGCCTGTATTTCAGATATATAGACATTATTTAGAATTAATATAAATTTAGGTTATGGTTTGGAAGTAGTTTTTCAGATTCAGTAAGCCGGATCGCCCTTGCAGGTTACGGTCCGTTTATCCAACGATGCTTTTGAATGGGAAGTAACTTCCTCCCATGGAAAAAAGATCGTTCATTCCATCCTGGAATTAATGGCTGTTTGCCGGGAATTGTAATCAGCGGGATGCAAGTTATTTGTAATTTTCAGCAGATACTATTCACCAAATAATTGTTCCAACATTTTGCCCAGGGAATCCATATCTATCCTTTTGGCGATTATTATCTTATTTTTATCCAGTAAATACATGGTAGGTGTGCTGTAGACATCATAAAATGTTCTGAAAAAGGTCTGATTGTTCGGATCCCAGGCATTGATCCAGTCAAGCCCGTTTTCATCCACGTATTTTTTCCATTCTTCTTTGTTGCCCTGCGTATCAACGGCAAATACCTTCAGCCCTTTCTCACGGTATTTATTATAGATCTCCTTAAGTTTTGGAGTGGCTTTTTTGCAAAAGCCGCAATTGGGTTCCCAGAAATATAAGACCATATACGGGGCCTCTTCTTCATGCAGGTCAACCCACTCCCCTGTAATGGTTTCCATTTTAAGATCGGGCGCTTTTCTGCCAATTAAATTAGGCCGGATACTAAGTACCCGCTCATATAATTTTTCAATATAGGCAGAATCGGCCCAGGGAGCTTCCCCACTGAGGTAATATTTTTCAGCTACATGAACAAAAACCTCATCCATCCCCATGATGTTACTCTCAAGAAAATTATTCAGTAAAAATATAACCGAATATTTGTACATTTCTCCATTCGCTTTGGCCATCATCACCACTCTGTCAAGGGGTGGAATTACAGAGTCAGGAATCTGGATCAGTATATTATTGAAATACTGTTTCATTTTACTTTCCAGTACGGGTGTGCGGATAAGCTTTTCATCTGCAAAATTCACATTGTCAAAAAAATGATCACGCAAGTAACCATATGTCAATACCATACTGAGTGAGTCCCGGTTCGGTACATTATCAGGAATGACAACATCCGGTTTTTCAGGCGGGGTCATGGCATTTAACAAATCAACAAGAAAAGAACCCGGATATTTTTTATTGAGTTCTTTAACATAATCTTTTACCAGCTGATCATTTTTATCCAGCTGGTCCTGAATAATAAAAAGGGAATCCGTATTCGTTATGTGTTTTTTCTGCTCTTCTTTAAGTCTCTGATTCTCTTTATTCTTTTTTACAAGAAACCGCTGATACTCCAGAAAAGCCGTGTTTTCTTCGGAGCCGGTGAATTTCAGGGTTTCCAGAAAGTTTTCAGTATCGGCTTCCACTGAAAATTCCTGATCGTCACCCATAAGTAGCTCAAAATATCTCATTTGCGGGTAAACCACCAGATAAACACCACCGGGCAGGGGATCTTTACCTTCAATCACTACCCTGCTGTTTTTATCTGCAACCAGTGTATCCAGAATATATTTTTTCTCTCCGTAATGATAGGCAAAATAAACTGTACTGTCGGCCATTCCATTTACGGTTATTTCAATTTTATGGCCCTGTGACCAGCCGTTAAAAGACAGAGAAAAAAGAACTGTCAGGCTTATTATTGCATGTTTGAATTTTATCATTGTAATTTTTTTAGGAAAGCACAAATATACTTTGTTATTTTATCAAATAAAACAGAATTTTCATGCTTTAAAGCTTTCGGACTTATTTATTTTAAATATGCTATCAATTTTAATACCAAATTACGGCCATAATATCAAAAAATTAGTTGAAGATATTCTGGTACAAATAAAGCAGGTGAGTTTTTCTGTAGAAATCATAGTTGGGGATGATGGATCGGAAGAAGCTGTATTTATAGAAAATCTGAAATCAGAGAATCTCCCGGCTGTCCGGTTTATCCGGCAGGAGAAGTCTGTGGGTCGTTCTGCAATCAGAAACCTGCTGGCAGAAAATGCTTTGTATCCTTATATGCTTTTCATTGATTCTGATGCGGAAGTCAGAAATCCTTCTTTCCTGAAGAACTATTATAATGAACTGAAAAATGCCAATGTGATTGTCGGGGGAACGGCTTATCCGGAAGATCCGCCTTCGGACGCTGCCCTGTTGCTAAGGTGGAAGTATGGTAAAAAGAGAGAGGAAAGTCCGGCTTCTGTCAGGTCTGTAAAACCATGGGCTGCATTTTCCGGATTTAATTTTCTGATAGAAAGAGACCTATTTCAAAGTATTAAATTTGATGAAGAAATAGCTGATTATGGTCATGAAGATACCTTTTTAGGATATCAGCTGATGAAAAAAAATATCCCAGTAAAACATATTGATAACCCCTTGATTCACACAGGATTGGACAATGCAGGGTATTTTCTTGAGAAAACCAGGAAAGGGGTGGAGGGGCTCTGGAAATTGTATGCGAAAACCGGTTTTGATCCTGAATTCAGCAGGGATAATCAATTGCTTCAAAGTCTGGAAAAGATCATGAAATTAAAAATGAAGGGTGTTATTGCTCTGAAATTCAGGATATTCAGGAAATTGCTGGAAAAAAATCTTACAGGGGAAAATCCTTCTATATTATTTTTTCAATTGTACAAGCTGGGATATTTATGTACCAAAGTAAAAAAATAATCTATGGAGTACTAATTCCCAGGAACTATTCGTATGGCTAAACCATTATTTGGTCTGAGATCAAATTTTAATATGGTTTTCCTGTTAACTTCTCTGGTTTCAATTTTAACATGTGTCCGGGTATTTACTTTTGGATCATCGCTGTAAATAAATGCCTGATAATTAGTATTTTCATCTAAAAAGTCCAGTTGAAAGATAAGGGTATGCGGTTCTGAACCATTAATGGAGCCGATGAACCATTTTTTACCATTCCGCCGGGCGATGGTCCCATATTTACCCGGTTCTCCTTCAATCACGCGTTTTTCATCCCAAACAGTAGGAACCAGATCAAAAAATTCCAGTTCAGGCTCATTTCCGATAAGCGTGATCCCTCCGGTTTTCTTTAATTCTTTACTACCAGGTGACCCTCCCGGCCGGTCGTACCAGTATAAAAACTGCCAGGGGCTGTAAATGCACACTGTTTTTGCCAGCTGGGAAGCATGAGATCCCATTTTTTCGGTAACCCTGGCCGAATAATAGCAGTTGGTGTTGTCGGCAGGACCTGCAATGGAGCGGGTGAACATGGTTTTTAAGGTATGCGTATTCGATGGGCTTTCTTCATCACCACGAACCCCTTCACAGGTCATAAAGTTCGGGTAGGTGCGTGTATATCCGGTGGGCCTGTACTCATCATGGATATCCACCAAAAGATGATGTTCCGAGGCTTTCCTTATAGCCTCATGCAGCCAGGCTGTCCATTTTTGCGGGCCTACACGTACAAATCCGTATTTAACACCTGCAATACCCCAGGATTCATACAAAGGAAGAATTTCATCCAGCTGCTTTTCAATGGCCCGGCGGTTTACATACAAAATAACACCGATTCCCTTTTCTTTACCATAGCGAATGACTTCATGCAAATCAAGCGGGCCTTTTGAACGTTTCGGGTCGAGAGTGATGGTAGTTGCATCAGAGGTATCATTATATTCCGGACCATACCATCCGGCATCGTATTCAATGAACTGCAGGTTGTGATCTGCCGCAAAATCAATGCAGGCTTTTCCTCCCTGCGTTGTTAAAGTGACTTCACGTATCACTTTTCCGGGCCTGATCCAGGAGACATCTTTCAGTTCATTCGGAGCGTTCAGGTTGAGGAGTAAGAAATTGTTTTCAAGTATCTTTCCTGCTGATTCTCCTGCCATTATAAAGCGCCAGGGGCTTGTAGCAGGCTGGGACAGGCTTACCTCCCCGGCCAGTGAGGATACCAGTGTATTTTTCTTCTCACCGGGGATAAGCCGCATTCTGGCATAGTCAACCAGGGCAGCCTCCCCTAATGCCATATATAAACCGTCTTTGTTACGGAGTAATAGTGGTCGTTCTGCGGGTTTTTTGATTTCGCTGAGGGGTAATCTCTTAATTTCACCCTGGGCTGAGTAGGTGGCCCAGGCTTCCATGGGACCGGGGAAAGAGAATTCGGTTAATTCTTTCTTAATCCTGATTGGATCTTGTGGATTCCCACTTGTAATGATGTATTTGAATGCCACCCCTTCATTAAAGGCCCTGAAAATAAGCTTTATCCCGAAATCTGAACTTTTATCTTTCATCCGGAAAACCATTTGGTTGTAGTGATCCCTGTATTCACTTTGTTCTCCGTAAACCGGTTTCCAGGTATGGTCAACCGTACTTTCCTTTACAGAGACAATCGAAACTACGGATCCCAATAACAGATCGTTTTCCAATAGCAAATTCAGGGTGGAAGGTAGAATGACAGCCTGACCTTCATAGGATACCTGGTATTGGAACTGTCCTTTATTATTGGTTCCTGCAGAAATAGTATAATTCCCATCCGGACTGGTAATGCTGGTGTCTTGTGCGAAGGATAATTCTCTTTCAGAAAAAATGACAGTGAGGATGCTCAGGTATAATAAAAACTTCATAGGGAATAATATTTTTAATTAAAAGAAACACAAAGGAACACATAAAGTACCGTAAAGTAAAAAGTTCAAAAAAGAAATATTAAGTAGTGCTTCTAAGAAAACGCTTAATTTTTCAAGTGGCTTCTAAAAGACACTAAGTACGTAAATGTCATATCTTTCAACCGGTTTGTTCTTGCATATTTTGGTTTAATCCCGTTTATCATCAGCAATAAACAATGACCTGAACCGCCTGATCAAATCAGAAACGGTACCCCAGCCTCAAAGACCCTGACCCAAAAGGTTCAAATTGTTTTTTAGTATCATTGTCGTTTGTAATATCTGTATTTTTTATCCATAATGCTAAATCAAATCCCAGGGAAAAGCCGGTTTTACTCAAATAATGAAATCCAAAAGGCGCATAAATACCAAAATCACCATCATAAGAGTAGGTTGCCAGTATCCCTGTATATGGAGTCCACGGGTTTTTCTTAAAACCAAGAATATGATATTCAAAACCGGCAAATGTACTTGTCCAGCCTCCACCGGCTTTCAGGTTTATTCCTGAACTGATAAAATACTCGACAGTAGCACCAAAAAGTGCAGGTCCTCCACCCATAATATATATACCAAAAGGCCGGAGCACCCGCGGGTTTAACCGGCTGAGATGTTTTTTCTTTTTATATTTGGGTTTCTTTGCAAAGGCGGTCTCCGATGAAACTGAATTTTTGCGGGAAACAGAATAGCCGGATGTACGAATCATCTGACAGCCCCCACCCGGAGTATCTGACTCATCTTCAGGAATAACAGACATGAGCATCTGTGCATTTAGGTACTGAAAAGAGAAAAACAATATCAATGTTGGTAATAATTTCACCTGCCGGGATTTAACTGATGGCTAAAATACGGATTACAAACAGATATTGCAATACCGTTGAGGGAATGTTTGAAGATGCATTAAAAAGGAAACTTCATTTTGCATTCCAGGCTTGAATGTGTAAAAATCCAAACCTGTATTACTTAATAATTAATATTTTGCAGGTAAAGTATTTTGATATAATATATTGATATTAAGATTATTAACCTTAGTGAGTCCTTTGTGGCCTTGGTGGTTAAAATTGGATATTTTAATATTACCACTAAGGAACACTAAGGAATGCATAAAGGTATCACAAAGTAAAAAGTTCAAAAATGGAAATATTAAGTAATTATTTATCATGGATAAAATTTAGTTATGGATTTTTAACATATTAAATATCATATTACTACCTTTAAGTGTGAAACATTTGTTAATAATTCAATTGAGCAGATTTTTTACCATCGTACCTCAGGTTCAAAATGACGACATAAACAAATCAACATGTTCTAAAACATTTTTTAGTGAAAAAAATGTTTCGTATCTTCGTGAAGTATTATTATCTGATAATGAGTGTTATTGCCACAGAATCAATTAATTATATTCACTAAACCGATTTAGCGTAACAGTTTATCATGAAGAAAACCTCACTTAAAGATATTGCAGAACAACTTGGAGTATCTAAGACACTGGTTTCTCTTGTTTTAAATAACAGGGGAAATGAAAAAGGAATCAGTGCCGCAACGCAGAAAAAGGTGAAAGATCTGGCGAAAAAACTAAATTACAATCCGAATCAGATGGCCAGAAGCCTCCGTCTGGGTAGTTCCAAAACAATTGGTCTTATTGTTGCGGATATTTCAAATGTATTTTATTCAACGATTGCCAAAAACATTGAGGAAGAAGCTGCCAAACAGGGGTACAATGTAATGTTTATGAGTTCTTTGGAGGATCCTGAGAAAGAAGCAAAAATGATCCGGCTGCTTCTTGACAGGGGTGTGGACGGACTTATTATTTCCACATCTTTTAAAGGCAGAGATGAAATTCATCAACTGAGAGATGGAAATGTTCCATTTGTACTGATCGACAGGTATATTCCGGGAGTGAAAACAAACAATGTTCTGGTCGATAATTACCAGGGGGCATTCGATATGACGGAGCATCTTCTTTCTCTGGATTTGAAAAGGATCGCACTTCTTACCATTTCTCCTTCGCATCTTTCAACAATGAAACAAAGGATAAGCGGTTACAAAGATGCATTACGGGAAAATGGTATTCCGGTAAATAATAAGCTGATCAGGGAAATTCCGCATGATTCTATTTGCGAAAGTATGGAAAGGACCTTACAGGAATTAATTATTAAAAAAAATGTTCAGTCCATCTTTTTTCTGAATAATAATCTTACCAAGGCCGGACTGGAATTAATTCATAAATTTAATCTTCGGATTCCTCAGGATATTTCCATTGCTTCCTTTGATGATATTGATATGTTCCGGTTTTCCTACCCAACCATTACCTCTGTTATTCAACCAAAAGAAGAAATCGGAAGATATGCTTTTAATGTTTTACTGAATCGTATTAAAAATATAGGTAATTCCATCGAAAAGCAGCAAATAGTCCTTCCTGTTAAACTGGTGATTAGAAATTCCTGCGGGAGTTTTTTAAAAAAGGTGATGAATGATCTTGTAATGGAGTAATATCCGGTCATTAAAAATATTCACTTTAAAGTTATTGACATGATTCTTAAAAAAGCCTTTTTTCTAATATCATTTATCCTTTTTTTTACAGGTGGTTCTTTCCCGGTAAAGGGTGTAAATGATGAAGTTCAGAAGAAAAAAATGAAACTGGCCGCTCAGTCCGAAAACTGGCTTGAAGGCTATGCTCATTCCGTTTCGGGACAATTTATTAATTACAATAGTGTTCGAACAGATGTAAACAGGGCTTTACTTGTCAGGGCCACTACAGGTAAAATGAAAATTGAGTGGAAAACGCCTGAGATTCTTTTAAATACTGAAGAACAATACCTTACATTGTTTTGGATGGCAGGGGTAGATATGAATAATGGCCCAAATAAATTCACTCTTTTTGTAAATGACAATCCATTAATTGAATTTAAAAACCTCCCTGACGAGCATTGGGAGGTGGAAGGGAGAAACGGGGCAAAGCTTTCTTTCTCTGCTTTTAAACGGGATCAGAACCGGGACGGATTTGGCTATATGTGGCTGACTCTCCCGGTTGAAATGATCAGGTCCGGTGCGGAGAATCATTTAAAAATTGTAGGTGCTGCTGAGAGTTCCAATGGCTGGATAATGGTTTTTGATAACCCTAATTCATTAAATTATCTTCAGGAAGAAGTGAAAAATGAAGGCTGGATTAAGCTGGATGTCCAAAGAGTAAACTCACCTGACACCCTGAAGATAAGTGCCCCTCTGGCATGGGAAGGACAGGAGGTTGACTTCAGAGTTTCCGGAAAAGAGATGGGTAATTCATTTCTTCGAAAATCAGGTAAGAAATCCGAAGCTGCAATAAAATTAGCATCCAAGGGCAATTATAAGGGGAAGACATGTGAGATTGTGCTGAACGGTAAGAAGCATTTTACAATTCCCGCTTTTTTACAAAGTGAATCAGAATTAATGCTCCGTAGCAGGACCGTAGTAAATTACCTTGCCACCCTGTCCGGACTGGGTGGCTGGAAAGCAGATTTATATATTTACTACCGGCCTGATCTGGTAAAAGGTTTGAAAAATATGTCGGACTCCCCTCTTTCCGAAGGAGAAATTCTTCTAATGAATTCCAGCCATCAGGATATTGCCTGGATGGATAGTCCGGAAAAGTGCGTGATCGACAGGGATACAATGCTTTTGGCTCCTCTGTTAAACAAAGCTTCACTTGATGAAAATTATCGTTTTGATATTGAGGATGTACTTATGATAAGAGAGTTTATTCAACGACATCCGGATCAGCAAAAAGTGATTGAAAAATTACTTGGAGAAGGTAGAATCTCGGTAGGTGCTTCTTATATCATGCCCTATGAGGACATGTATTCAGGTGAGTCCCTGGTTCGTCAGTTTTATCTTGGGAAAAGCTGGCTTAAGAAGAATTTTTCAGGTTATGATGCAGATACTTACTGGAACGTAGATGTCCCCGGAAGGACGCTTCAAATGTCTCAGATCCTGAAGAAGTCGGGTGTGAAAAATATGGTGATCAGCAGGCAAAAAACCGGGTTTTACAACTGGTTCAGTCCGGATGGCAGTTTTGTTCGTACTTTTTCACCAGGTCATTATGGCCTGGCATTTCCTTTTTTAAACAAAGACTTTTTTGATGCCGCATTTTTTCTGGCAGATTACTCCAAATCCTGGATTTCAAACCTGGATACAAAAGGTAAACCTTTGATTCCAGTACTTTCTGATTGGGATATGAGTCCGGCTAAGGACTATAGCACGCTTATCCGGGATTGGGAATCCCTGAAATCTTATACGGATAAAAACAGACAGATGAAGCAATTAAAACTGCCACCTGTGAATTTAAGTCTTACTCCCGGCATTTTTGACCGATTGCCGGATACATTAACTACCGGATCAATTAGAGGTGAGCGACCCGATGTCTGGCTCTATATTCACGGGCCTTCCCATCAGAAGGCTTTAAAAGTCAGCCGGGAAGGTGATGTACTTTTGCCGGTTGCTGAAAAATTTGCCACGATTGAATCTATACTCAGGGGTGATTTTTTGAAATATCCGGAAAATGATCTGAATAAAGCCTGGGAAGCAAAGATATTCCCTGACCATGGATGGGGTGGAAAACACGGGGACATCACAGATGCATTATTCAGAAGGAAATATGAAGAATCTAAATATCTTGCAGAAAAAATCATACAAAATGCAATCCGGGGAATCAGTGCCCATATAAAATGGAAATCAGGCAAAGGTATTCCCCTTGTGGTATTTAACGATTTGTCGTGGGATCGTACAGGCCTTGCATCTTTTCATATTACTTTTAAAGAAGGTGAAGCAAAAAATATAGCGTTGCGGAATGCAAAGGGTGAAGAAATCAGGTTTCAGCTAAAGAGCCGGGAGAATTTTAATGATGGTTCAATTAAAGAGGTCTATGTTGATTTTCTTGCTGCTGATATTCCTTCCCTGGGATATAAAACTTTTTATGTACAGGCATTAAAGGAACCAGCTGAAATTCAGACTGAACCCGGCTTTAAAGACCTTGCTTTTGAAACAAAATTCTATAAACTGATTTTTGGAAAAGGTGGTCTGGAGCAAATTTACGATAAGAACCTGGATGTGAACTTGTTAAACAGTGATAATTTGAAAGCCGGAGAAGTTTTATATATGAAATCTGAGGGCAACGGAGCAGGGGAATTTGCAGATATTCAACAGCCGGATTTTAATACTCTTGAGCGAAGCGGAAAGTATAATGCAGATTGGGAAATTACGGCGAATGGTCCTTTGTATACTGTTTTTACTCTTCAAACCAAATTTGAACATGCGGTAGTAGAGCAGAATATACAGGTTTTTAAAGAACTAAAAAAGATAGAATATCATACCCGGATTCTGAACTGGGAAGGTATTTTATACAGGGAATTCAGGGAAGCATTTCCTTTGAATCAGCCGGGAGGAAAAGTCGCCTATGAAGTACCTTTTGGAGTGGTGAGAGTAGGAGATGATGAAATGAAAGGACCGGCAGGAGAGCGCTACACTAAACCCTGCACGGAAATGCATCCGAGAAGTATTTTAAACTGGATATCTTCTTCCAATGAGAAATTTGGTGTTAGCCTTAGTTCCAGTGTCATTGCATGGGATTATGTGGATAATTATCACCAGACAGGTCTTCCCGTTCTGCAACCTGTCCTTTTGGCCAGCAGAAAGAGTTGTCATGGCGAAGGAAATGATTATCTGCAAACAGGTGACCATGAGTTTTCATTCTCTTTCAGTTCGCATAAGCCCGGTTGGGAAAATGGCTACAGATCAGGGGTGGAGGCAAATCATCCTTTCTTTGTGGTGCTTGATCCATACCAGATGGCTAAGCCTGAACTGCCTGAGCAACAAAGCTTTTTTTCGCTGGATAAAGTAAATACGATGATTACAGCAATTAAAAAAAGTGAGGATGGAGACGGAATTATCATACGGTGGTATGAAACCGAAGGGAAAAATACGGAACTAACACTGAATTCTTATTTTAAGATCAGAGAGGCAAAAGGGGTGAATTTGATTGAGGAGCCGGAAAAGGGCATCCCGTTTAAAAATAAATCAGTTTCTTTGAAAACTACAAAATACAGTATTGAAACGATTCAGTTATTCCTGAAGTAATATTTAAAAATCATGAAAAACTATCTAATAATTGCGGTCATTATTATAATTTCAGCCGGATCCTGTCAGCCGGATCATTTTCTTAAGGACAAGGAGTACAGAAATGCTGTGCATGAAAAATTTTTGGCACGAAAAGAATTGGCAAAGCATAGGTCTGATGCGCTTTTTGGTATTTTTGGTAAGAGCCTTAGTACAGAAGAAAGGGAAGCCATGGAGTTTCTTTTTGCTTATATGCCCCTGAATGACCTGGCCGATTGTGATGGCTCATTTTTTTATGAACAGACCAAAGCCTCCCTTCGTACAAAAGAGGAGATGGCATGGGGAAAGGATATTCCGGATGATGTTTTCGTGCATTTTGTTTTGCCTTACCGGGTAAATAATGAAAATCTGGATTCTTTCAGACTGGTTTATTACGATGAAATAAAATCCAGGGTGGAAGGTTTATCCCTGAAAGAAGCTGTTCTCGAATTGAATCACTGGTGCCATGAAAAGGTGAGTTACCAGCCAGCTGATATTCGTACTTCTTCCCCAATGAGTACAATAAAATCCGCACGGGGAAGGTGTGGGGAAGAATCTACTTTTACTGTGGCCGCTCTCCGCACAGCTGGCATTCCCGCACGTCAGGTTTATACTCCCCGCTGGGCACATTCAGATGATAATCATGCCTGGGTGGAAGTGTGGGTGGATGGGAAATGGCATTTTCTGGGGGCCTGTGAACCTGAACCGGATCTGGATATGGGCTGGTTTACTGAACCGGCACGCAGGGCCATGCTGATTCATACCAAAGCTTTTGGAAGATATGAGGGAAATGAACCCCTGGTGAAAAATACTTTTAACTACGGTGAAATTAACTCGCTTGATCGTTATGCGGTAACAAAAAAAATTGCAGTAAGGGTGGTGGATGAAAACGGCATGCCTTTGGAAAATGCCGGGGTTCGTTTCAGCCTGTTTAACTATGCTGAATATTTTCCCCTGGCCGTTTTGCAAACCGGTAATGACGGTATTGCTTCTTTTTTAACCGGTTTGGGCGATTTGCTTGTCTGGGTTTCGAAGGATCAAAAGTTTGCTTTTAAAAAGTTAAGTGTGGAAGAAACGGATACACTGGAAGTTGTCCTTAAAGATAGTGAATTCACCGGAAATATTTTGCTGGATATGATCCCTCCGGTAATGCGTGACCCCTTGGTGGTATCAAATGTGGGACGGGAAGAAAACAACAAAAGACTGAAGGAAGAAGACCGGATTCGGAATGCCTATATTGCAACATTTATGGATTCTTTGCAGGCTGCGGATCTGGCAAAAAAAACCGGTTTTGATCCGGGTGAAGTGTGGCCTTTGATCCGGCGTTCCGAGGGAAATTATAAATCAATTGCTGCATACTTCAGGGCTGTACCTAAAGATAAAAAAGAGTTTGCTGTTGATCTTCTGAAGAAGGTGTCTGCGAAGGATCTCCGGGATGTACCAACACATGTATTTCTGGATCATCTGGAAAATGCTTCCATTGATGAAAGCAAGGTTCCTGTGGAAAACCGTGAATTATTTGTAAATTATGTGCTGGCTCCA
>JANTGF010000108.1 GCA_024763075.1 Bacteroidales bacterium
CCCGCAGCGGCGGCTTTTTTTGCTTACTTTTTTTAGCTGCAGCAAAAAAGTAAGTGCCCGTCCGGCATAAGGACAAATCATTAATATGAGAATAATGTAATTATTTTTAACTTATTTTAAATCGACATGGGAAAGATCAGTTAAAAGAATTAATATCAGGTATAATGACAAATATCTTTTTGATTTCAATATTGAGTAATATCATACGACCCCATAACGACCTTCGGTATAATGACAAGCGCTCCGGGGTCGATGCATTTCTTTTGTAGCATCTTACAATAATTTGATCCCAAGGGATCAATTGTTTTTGTATTCCCATCTGTTTTGTATAATGCATGACCCAGCAAATTTCTTAAACTTAATATATTGATAATTAATAGGGAATTTGTAGGGCGTCGGCGGTGCGTATAAAACAGGAAAATACTGGGGAACCCCTTTGGTGCAAGATAAAAGCCACCTTCTGAGCAGGTGTGGTTTTTACTCATACCTTAACTTTTGCGTGCCAGCCGGAGATTCCGGAAGTAAGTCAGGATTTTTCGTAACACATTAAAAACCAGCGTAAAATACAGTAAAACTGCCCCGAGCCAGACAACCACCATATTAAACCACAAAGTGTTAACAACCTGATGATTCAGCATTTTGTAGGGAGCATAAAATTGTGCACGGCCCAGTTTATTATCAGGCATAATGAAAATTGGATCCAATTTTCGAATCAGTTCATCATCAGACTCATATATTTTCCGTATTTCCGTTTTATTGGTTACCAGGTCGGCCAGTTTATTGTTGTAATAATTTTGCCTGAAGTGTATCATATTCTCTTCTCCGGTTTTTTGTGCCAGGGAGTCATAAACATAATCTTTATGATGCATGGCATTTGTCCCCGATTCAATGTAGAATTGTTTAATGAAGGAGAGATAACCGGCAGTTTCTTCCAGAATTTCCGGATTTAAACTATCCGGTTGAAGTTTATTCAGATTATCAAAAGGGATGGCCTGCTGATATAGAACCATTTTCTTAATTTCATTCCGGATTATCCTGATATTATGGCTGAAAACTTCCTCATCAACTTTTTTATTGCGCACCATTTGTAAGCACTCGTTCAATTTCTGGTTCAGATCTGGCAGTAAAAATGAGTTTGTATAATTTACCGTACTGATAACCTGTTCATCGTCAAAAAAATATTTTTCAAATTTATTTGATTTAAACTGCTCTACAGTCAGGGCTTCGTAAGCCCAGCGGGTAATCATCAGATCCCCGATCATGGGTACATACTTTTTATTGGTCAGGCCTTTGTTCAGATCATCAAAGGATATCATTGCGCCGCCGAGCAAAAGCTGAGGCACCAGAATTAGAGGGATCAGAATGTATATGGCAACAACCGAATCAAGTCCGGAGGAAATGTTTAAGCCAATCATATTACCCAAAGCTGAAGTTGAAAATAAAACCAGCCAGTAGGTCAAGAACATCCCCCTGATATCCAGAACCTGGGCGCTGATGAGCACAAAAGTGAAAGATTGCAGGGCGGATAATCCGAAAAGATAAATGATCTTTGAATTCAGGTAAGCCGGCCAGGAAAGGTTCAGGAAGGATTCCCGTTTCAGAATTTTCCGGTCTTTTACTATTTCTTCCGCACTCACGGTAAGTCCCATAAACAATGCCACCACCACCGACATAAAAATAAATACGGGAAAATTTTTATTATCCTGAAAAGTATAAACATCACTCCGGACATATTTTGTAAAATAAGACAGAATAAATGCCAGTAAAGGTGCCTCCAGCAAGTTGATGGCCATGTATTGTTTGTTTACAATTTTCGCAAGAAAATTCCGGATGCTGAAAGTTATAAACTGATTATTGGCAGTAGGGATCTTGAAATTTATCTCCGGTAAAACTTTGGAAGGCTTTTTCTCTTTCAGGACCGATTCTATTTTCTCTTTGTAAAATGCATACCATTTTACCGGTTTTGTTTTTCGTTCGTTGGTAGGAATCCCATTGTCGTCAATGGTTTTTGCTTCAATAATTTTTAAAATCTTATCGGTTTCAATGTTTCCGCATTTCGGACATTCACTTTCTGCAGCATTTACCTGGGCATTTATGGTTTTAAAATAAACAATGGCATCCACAGGGTTACCGGTGTACACCGGGTAACCTCCCTTGTCAAGAACCCATAGCTTATCAAACATCCTGAAAATCTCCGAGGAAGGCTGGTGAATCGTGGCAATGACCAGTTTCCCCATTCGTGTCTGACTTTTCAGTAATTCAACCACCATCTTCGAATCGGTTGAAGAAAGCCCGGATGTGGGTTCATCCAGAATTAAAATATAAGGTTCCCGTAAAAGTTCCAGACCTATATTCAGCCTTTTTCGCTGACCTCCACTGATGGTCTTATTCAGTGGATTTCCTACTTGCAGATTCGCTATATCCTTAAGACCCAGGTCAATAAGGATTTTATCCACCGATTTACGGATCTGCTCCTCACTGTAATCAGCAAAACAGAGCTTTGCATTGTAGTACAGATTCTGGTAAACACTTAATTCTTCAATTAACAAATCATCCTGGGGAACGAACCCGATGATTCCCTGCAGGCGAAATCTTGATTTGTAGGTGTCAAAACCATTGATGGTAATCAGACCACTATCGAGGCGCATTTTTCCGTTGATCAGGTTCAGTAAAGTGGACTTCCCAACACCGCTGCCTCCCATAATACCAACCATATTTCCCGACTCCTCACAAAAGTTAAAGGAGTGAATGCCATTTTCACTGTTCGGGAATTTGTACTCAACTTCTTTCCCCGAAAAAACAATCTCGGGGAACTTTCCTTTGATGAAAAACTTATTGGCAATGTCAGTATAATATACCGGGCTGATGTTTGGTCCGCGGATGATGGACCCTGTTTCAATAAAGTAAATGCGTCCCGGTTTAATTTTATGCCCTCCCAGGTAAAGGCTCTGTTCTCCTTCAAATTTCAGTATAAACTCTTCAATGCTAGGGATGTATAAAAACAACAGGCGGCCGTACAGATTCTCTTTGTACAGGTGTTTTATTGTATCCTGCTTTTGATTTTTATTCATAAACCATGAGATGGACCCTTCCCACTCTTTCAGTTGGTTATCGGCCATCAGCAAATTCTCACGGTTTATTTTCTCAAGCGAACCGGTCAGTACAAATTCACTGATATCTGTTAATTCTTTATCTCTTATTTTGAAAGAATCTGAAACGACTTCAATGATTTCTGATTCCTGTTCGGTAACAATTTCATCTTCATTGATAAATTCAAGTAATTCCAGGAATACAAATATCCTGTCTTTCCGGTTCAGTCCCAGTTTAATTTTCCGGCAAACATTATTGGCCTGGTGAATAATTAATTTCCCCGGATCAATTTTTGGAGATTGCCAGGTGTCATGAATTTCATTGTAATAAAACTGGTAGTAATTTTCGAATATTTTATAATATTCTTTTACCAGGTCTTCATTTAGAAAACGTACCAGGTATTGTTTGACAATATTTTTACTTGCTTTTGACAGCTTGCCTCTGGTGGAGGAAGCAATAAGTGCAAACAGGTGAACCAAAGCATTTAAAACAGGATCGCTCATGAAAATTCCCTTTGTTTCAAATTTACAATAAAATTTTGCAAACAAAAATTTCTTTCAAAAACCCGAAAATAAAAAAACCTGTACCGGATGATACAGGTTATCATGAATAATTTAAAATAATCAGGAAATGATCTGATTTCGCAAATTTTCGACTGCAGTTGCAATTGTTTTAACTTGCTCATCCGTCATTTTTTCACTTGTAACCGCATCATAGGCTTTTTTAATGGGTTGTAGTTCATCAATTAATTCCTGAATTTCACTGTTTTCTTTTCTTTCGTTTGCAATTTTCAACAGACTGGCAAGAGATGGTTTTTGGGCATAAATAACTTTTACAATTTCCGGATTATTCTGATAATTTTCAGAAACATTTGTGGTAAGATACATACCTTCCACCCAGCCACCTGCAACCATCAGAATGGAAAGATCACCTTTCCCGTTTTTATTGAGGTAATCGTAGGTATCCTGAATAGTGATAGATATTATTTCAACCAGGGAATCTTTATTATTTACATTTCTTTCCATGCTTTTGAGGAGGTCTTCATTGTAAATGGAAGAAATCCCAAGGTCGGTACCCAGCTGATTGATGGCCTCAAGATAGAGCATGGTTTCCTGTGTCATTTTGTATGTACTGGCATAACTCAGGTCTGTTCCGTAAACACCAATATTATACGCTTTGCTTTTAGCCGTGAAATAACGGCTTGCATTTTCTACGGAATTGGATGTACCAAGCATGTAACCGATTCCAATACGGTTCAGCATCTCGGTAACCTCATAGGCTGAAGGCAAAGGATAAACAAATTCTGAAACATCTTTATCAATGTTTCCTACAAGATCTTTAGTAGCCTCCCGGGCTTCCTTTTTATTCTCTTTTGTGCCGGATTTACAGGAGTTTAAAGAGAAACTGATCATAAAAACAACAAAGAACAGTGCTGAAAGAGTTAAAATTTTCCTGGTTTTCATGGATTTACTATTTAATTTATGATTGATTATCAAAAATGATCGTTTGTAAAATGTATAGATTTAATATTTCAATGATTGTATTTATAAAACCAAAATGTTTTAAAGTCCAAATATAATAAAAACAAGTATTTAATTCAGAATTTTATATCTATAATCTGAAAAAATCTAAAGATTTTAAAGAAATATAAACCGGAATGCTTTTCCTGTTAAGGATTTACAATGAAACAATGCTCTCGCGTAAAAATAAAATATATTTTTTTAGTTTTACCAGATCTTCATTATTATAGTTCAGTTTTGACCAGGAGGAGTGTATAATTTTGTTGGCCGTATCCAACTGTAAATTTTTATTTTTATACTGAAAATTCATCTTATCAAAATGATTTTGCAGTACTTTGTATTGTTGATAATAACCGGCAGCTGCTGGGTCATGATAATTATTTTTTAACATTGACAGTAAAAAATTTAAAGCATATTTCTGTTGTACTATTTTTTCGATAATCTCCTCATTGGAATAGTCCGTTGATTCCAGATATTTTATGGCCAGGTAAAGACTTTCTGTCCATCCGCCCAGCAAAATCAGGCTAAATGAATTTTCCCTGTCATTTTCAATGAGGTAATCGGTTATTTGCACAAAGCTTTGATTGACGATAAGCGAAAGTGAATCGATATTATTTGTGTGTTTTTCTATATTTTTAATGGATGATTTAAAAATATCTTCCGGAATTCCCAGTTTACCGGCAAGGAACAAAATAGCATCCATGTAGGATAGAGCATCTTCGGTGTTGTTAAAAAGTTTGGCAATGCTGAAATCTGCTCCAAAAATTCCTAGGTTTAATGCAATTTTTGAAGTTCCTGTAATATTGGAAACATTTTCAAGAGGTGCCAGAAACTCCGGTGAATATCCGAAACCTCCATCTTTAAAAATACCGGAAATCTCATCCGGAGAATAAATACCGTAAAAAAAAGAAGTACCGGATTCATTGATAATAGATTGGCTGGACTTTAAGGTGATTTTTTCTTCTTTCTCTGTATTTTCATCGGTTCCGGCAGGACCCGTCCGGACACAGGAAAACAAAAAAACAAACAACAGAAGTACAAACGTCAAAGGAGGTTCGGATGTGGTTCCCGAACGAGACAGAAGAATCTTAATTAGATAATTGAAAAATGGTGTTTTCATAAAAAATAGCTGAAAATTTATTCACTAATGATTCGCATTTAATGTAAGTTGTATGACATTAATAAGTAATTTTATTATATCCTTGATAATTAATTACTTAATATTTCTTTTTTTGAACCTCTTACTTTGTGATGTCCTTTGAGACCTTTCGCCACAGGCATTCCTTCGGAAGTGGTTTAAATTGGATTTTCTTTATCACCACAAAGGAGCACTAAGGAATACACAAAGGATTCACTAAGTTTAACAATGTTAATACCAATATATTACATCCAATTATTTTATCTGCGCAACTAAAATTATTCATATTATAGTCCGGTCACCCAGATTTTTGGATAGTTCCTTTTTCAGATTGTTTAAAAGAATGATCCTTTCCTGAATGGCCTGTATTTCATCCATGTCATTTTTCTTTACGGCTTCGTTCAGGTTTAGTTCCAGTTTTGTTGTCGCTTCAAGTACTTTTTTATTTTTAAAGGCATATAATGTTTCCGGCACAATTTCCTTCAGCTTCATTTCTTCTGTTTCAATGTAGTTATCATGTTTTTTCCAGATTTTACTTAGATCATATCCTGGTGCCAGTAAATGGGCAGTCAGTTTTCTGATTCCCTCATCTTTATGGTTGATAAACACTTTTTGATCGGGGTAGGTACCCTTACCTAAATGGGAAGAATACTCTTCCAGTATTTGCTGATAAATTTTATTTTCCAGGCTTAGTTCATCATTTGCCAGCTCTGAAATTATAAACTCCCCCACTGAAATGTATTTTTCTTCTTCATTTTCCCCTTCAACAGCGAATAACTCATTATGCCCGTAAAAAAGTAAGAGGCGGATGATCTCACGTTCCTGCGCTTCCGTCTGGATATCACTTTCCTGTCCCGTTGCCGGTTGATTTTGAGGAGGAGGAACTAATTCCTCACGGTATGAAGTATTCCGGTATTTCTGTTCCGTGTTTTTTTGCCTGATCTTATTCATTTCAAAGTACAGCAGCTTTTCATCGGAATGAAGCATGGTACTGCACTCTTTTAAATATACACTTCGTGTAATGCCATCCGGGATTACAGCAATGGAACGAACAATTTCCCTGATTAACCCGGCTCTTTTTACCGGATCATTTTTTGCATCTTTTACCAGTAGCTCTGTTTTAAACCGGATGAAATCCTTCTCATGACTAAGAACAAAATCATTAAATTCTGATGTACTTAATTTTTTAGAAAGGGAATCCGGATCCTCCCCATCCGGAAGTACCACGATTTTCACATTCAGCCCTTCTTCAAGAACCAGATCAATTCCTCTGATGGAGGCTTTTAATCCGGCCTCGTCTCCGTCATACAGAATGGTTACCGATGTAGTGAATCTTTTTATTAAGCGGATCTGATCCGGAGTAAGGGCTGTACCGGAGGAGGCAACTACATTTTCAATACCCGACTGATGCAGGGCAAGGACGTCTGTGTATCCCTCAACAAGGTAGCATTTATTATTTGAAACGATGGAGTTTTTTGCCTGGTATATGCCATACAAAGCCCGGCTTTTATGATAGATGTCCGTTTCCGGAGAATTCAGGTATTTTGCAGCTTTCGCATCGGTTTTAAGAATCCGGCCTCCAAACCCAATCACCTGTCCCGAAAGGCTGTGAATGGGAAAAATAACCCGTCCGTTAAAACGGTCAAACTTATAATTTTCACGGGCAATGGTCATTCCCGTTTTTGTAAGGAAATCCAGTTTATACCCTGCATTTAACGCAGCCTCTGTAAAAGCATCCTTTTTCACGGGTGAGTAGCCAATCCCGAATTTTTTTAGCGTATCATGACGGAAACCCCTTTCCTTAAAATAACTTAAGCCCACAGAAATTCCTTCATCATTCTGAAAAAGAGTCTCCGCAAAATATTTTTGAGCAAAATTAAGGACAATCAGCATACTTTCCCGTTCATTTTGTTGCTGTATCTCTTCCTGGGTTCTTTCTTTTTCTACAACTTCAATATGATATTTCTTTGCCAGATATTTTAAGGCTTCGGGATAAGTTAAATGTTCATGTTCCATGATGAAGTTAACCGAGTTTCCACCTCTTCCACAACCAAAACATTTGTAGATACCTTTTGCCGGAGAAACCGTAAAAGAAGGCGTTTTTTCATTATGGAACGGACATAAACCCAGAAAATTTACCCCCCTTTTCTTTAAAGAAACAAAATCCTGAATTACATCGGTAATTTCCGCTGCATCCATTATTCTGGCTATTGTGGCTTGGTCAATCATAAAAATACTAAAGTTCCTGTACTGATTATCTGGTGATTACGCAACTAATTTCTTTTTTACTAAATTAGAAAATTTATTCTATTCCTGATCTTAATTCGGAATATGAATTTAACAATATAAAAGTTTTATCTTTATTGACATGAAAAATTGAGTGAAATCCGAAAAAATAAAAAGCAGGTAGATTCATGTTTGGAATGATTATAGTTAATTTGGCAAATGCACAAAAACAAAAAATTCATATACGGATAAACAAAAAAATATTAAAGTTTCGCAGATAAATATATTGAATATAATATACTCTTATAAAGATAGTTAATCTTTGTGAATCCTTTGTGATATCCTTTGTGTCCCTGGTGGTTAAAACTGGTTTTTTCTTTTACCACGAAGTACCACTAAGAAATGCTCAAAGGAACACAAAGTGGAATATTCAAAAAAGGGAAAGTCAAGCTACTAATTAACCTGGATCTATAAAAATATTATATAAATTTAATATCAGCTAATAAACCTTAAGTGCGAAACTTTTAAAAATTATCAAAAAATGAAACATCTTGTAATACTTACCGGAGCAGGAATGAGTGCCGAAAGCGGTCTGAAAACTTTCCGCGATATGGGAGGTTTATGGGAAGAATATGATGTAACCGAAGTTGCCAGTCCGGTTGCCTGGGAAAACAATCGTGCACTGGTTCTGCGTTTTTATAATGAAAGAAGGAAACAACTCTATGAGGTTGAACCGAATAAAGGTCACCTGGGATTGGCAGAGCTTGAAAAATATTTTAAGGTTCAGATCATCACCCAGAATGTAGATGACCTGCATGAAAGAGCTGGTAGTACAAATGTGCTTCATCTGCATGGTGAGTTGAAAAAAGTCAGGAGTACACTTGATCCTTCCCTGGTTTATGAGCTGGAGGGATGGGAGTTGAAAGAAGGGGATCTTTGTGAAAAAGGATCGCAGTTGAGGCCCCATATTGTTTGGTTTGGAGAATCCGTTCCTGCCATAGATGAGGCTGTTCCCATAGTTCAGAAAGCTGATGTTTTTGTAATCATCGGGACTTCATTAAATGTTTATCCTGCTGCCGGATTACTGAATTATCTTCCTGCAGAGGTCCCCGTGTACCTGATTGATCCCAAACCGGCATTTACCTCCCGGCCCAATGTTAAGGTAATTGAAAAAGGAGCCGGGGAAGGGGTAAGAGAACTAAAAAAAATAGTAACGGAATAAATCCTTTCATTATGAAAAAACTTTTGATTTTATTTGTTTTTATTGCGGGTTTTCAGAATTTCACTTTTTCACAGGATTTTTCGGGAGGAATGATTGCCGGGATGAGTGTCTCTCAGGTGGATGGAGACAGTTATGGAGGGTACAATAAAGCAGGGCTGGTACTGGGAGCCTTTGTCCGCAGGGATTTTAAGAAGAAAATGAGCGGGCAGATTGAATTAAAATACATTGGTAAAGGCAGTACCAGTGGTAATCCAAAGGATTATAATTACACAAAATTATATGATCTGAGGTTACACTATATTGTAATTCCCGTATTATTTCAATATGAGATAGTAAATAATTTGCGTGTGGAAGGGGGACCCGGTTTTGGTTTTTTACTTAAATCTGTGGAACAAAATGAACAGGGTGTCATGCCCGATTCAAAACCATTCAATAAATTTGAGCTGAGTGGAGCTTTGGGTGTTGATTATGCTTTTTGGGAAAGATTTAACTTAAATATCCGGTTTTCGTATTCCATGTTACCTGTAAGATCTCATGCCGGTGATGCAACCTATTATGCAAACCGGGGACAATATAACAATGTGCTGGAATTTATTTTGGGAGTACGTATTGGAAAAAACAATTAGGAAAATGCAAAAAAAACAGAAAATAATAATAGCAATTACGGGAGCAAGTGGTGCCATTTATGCAAAAATGCTTCTGGATAAAATGCAGGAATTGAAAGAACAAATCCAAAAGCTTGAGGTAATTTTTTCTGAACCGGCAAAAGAAGTCTGGAAATATGAGCTGGAAAATACAGACTATAAGAAACTTCCTTTCCCGGTTTATTATTCCGGTAATTTATTTGCTCCATCAGCTTCGGGTTCGGCTGGTTTTGATTCCATGATTATCTGTCCCTGTACCATGGGAACGCTTGGAAGAATTGCTTCGGGCACATCAAACGACCTGATTACCCGGTCGGCAGATGTTATGCTGAAAGAAAGAAAACGACTGGTGCTGGTCACACGTGAAATGCCCCTGAATCTGATTCATATCCGGAACATGGCCACCCTTACCGAAGCCGGCGGAATCATTTGTCCGGCTTCCCCGTCATTCTACAGCAAACCAAAAAACCTTGAAGAAGCAATAGATACAGTAATTGAAAGGGTGTTGACACTGGTTGGATTTGAAATTGATTCCTACAGGTGGGGGGTGGAATAGGAGTTCAGTTAACAATTAACAGTTATCAAGGATCAGCAGGGGAGAAATCACACATTTTTACTTTAAAAGATCTCGTAGGCGGTTGGAAAATATCATTATACTTTGACAGCCGAAACCCTTCATTCACATAAACTTATCCCATCTGATTTAACCTTCCGGAATATACCAAATCATACAATTCAACCAGTCTTTTTCCGGTATTTTTAGCATCTCTCAAGGCCAGTGGATCATTTTCCAGTCCTCCCATCTCCGTGAAGGTTAACCCCAGGGCACCGCTTCCTCCCAGGATCATGCGATGGCGGAGCATAAATGCATGAAGTGTATTCAGTGTACTTTCCATATAGCGTCTGCCGGTAACTACATAACCACCAATTTTATTTTTCAGATCTCCTTTCATCCACCAGGTACGTTCCATCAGTTTTTTTATGTCAGCACTTACATCGGAAAACTGGGAGGGACTTCCAAGAATAATTATCTCAGCCCAAAGCATTTCTTTAAAAACCATCTGCATATCATCATCAATCACACAATCTCCGGTGGTTTTACATTCCCGGCACGGGCCACAGCCCGAATAGTTCAGTTCACCCAGATAAACCCTGTGAATTTCAGCTTCTTCCGGAAAAACCGACAAAGCCGTATCCAGCATTTTTGCAGTATTTCCCTCTTTGCGGGGACTGCCATAGATCGCAAGTACTTTCATAATTTTTTGTTGAATCGTAAAAAGTATGGTATCAGTGTAAAGATAACAAATTGCAAACAAATTTCATATCTGCATAAAATAACTCAGCTTTATTTTGGCCTGGGCATTGTCACCTCACTATTGTTATGCTCCGAGCAGGGAATGCAGACTTTTTTTCCTTCTCTTACTCTCAAATATCGCTCAAATACATATTCGCCACATTGTTCGCATTTACTTTTCAAAAACGATCCTTTCACCGGTTTATAATCAAAATCAGGTAACATTTTGACTGTAAACAACTCTTTTTCAGAAGCGATTAATACCATATTGATGATATCCTGTCTGACATCTTCAGGAATTTCTGAAGGCTCCACCCCTTGTTTTCTGTATTTGAAAAACTCATGTGGCGTCAGCTTATCAGCAAATTCATTTTTCAGGAATATTCTCACTGCTCCTTTCGAAGGATACCAAAAAGTGGCTGCAACTTTCCCATAATACAGTTTTTCAATCATCCCTTTACCAAAAGTTGCCCCCGTTGAAGCCATAATACCATCCTGCATACATCCCTGTGGATGTGCAATACCCATTTCAGAAAATACATGCATTTCATGGTTTAGACTCTGGCTTACACCAAGTTTTTCCATAGCCAGTTTACCCATTCGAAAACCAATGGGCATAAATGGACATTTATGTCCGTGAAATTCATAAGCCCATTCCGGAATATTAAATTTTTTCATAATATTAAATTTTAATTGTTGTAATTACAAATGTTTGTTTTTATTATACTATTTATTAGAAATCCTGTCTTCGTTGTAAAGAGGATTCATTCAATCAAACAAAAAGTTCAATTTCTTCTGGCCTCATTACAAATTTATGGTGATTGGTAATTGAATAGTAACAGGGGGCGGTTTATCTGTTAAATTCAGGCACGCTACTCTGCCTGTAAGTTTTGAAAAATCAGAGGTACCATTCATCCAACCATATGCAAAGTTGAATTTTGAAATAATTTTATTGGCAGATGCTACCGCTTGCCCACAAAAAAATGACCGGGCCGTTACTTCATATTTGTACATTATGTCATCCTTTTTTAACTGAATCTATTCATTGATGTTAGTACATCGTAAAAATACGATAATTATTAAATTTAAAAAAATTTTTAATAATTTATTTAATTAGTATTTGTCCATAAAGTCGAGTGTTTGAACTATAAAGTTTGAGATCAAGGCGTGAGAGAATTTTAAACCGCAGTCCCGAAAATCGGGATGAGGATTTGAAAT